>JAGKUT010000079.1 GCA_021152765.1 Actinomycetes bacterium | reverse complement strand
TCTTTAGTAACATATAAAATATCACTCAAAGGAATAGTATAAATAGTACCTCTATCCTCAAACTTAATATTAACCTTATGATGAATAAACTCTAAAGCCTTATTAATAGAATTATAAAGTTTATTTTCAAAATCATCAAACTTAGATAAGAAAGTTAAAAACATTAAATCATCCTGTAATAATACCATTCCTGCTTCATTATGAACTGTAACAAATATAATAATACTATCAATATCAAACTTACGAATTCTTCTTGCAATATCAATACCAGAAGACTCCCTTGTTTCAATATCCATAATATAAATTTTATTAGGTAAATCAGACACCATTAACCTATCAAACTCATCATCATATTCACTAAAAACATGAGTTTTATAAACAAATTTATTCTTCATCATAGCCTTAGTAATAATATCACATACCATATCTGAATACTTCTTAATATCATCAACAACTATAAAATTAATCATCAATCTCACCTTACTATACAAGGGGTTGCTAAAAGTTAATAAGCCCAACTATAATAGTATCATAACAGCAAAAATAAATCAATCCAAAAATTACCAAAAAAAAAGAACTATACACCATAATTAATAGTCCTTTTCTTATAAAAATATTTCCTAATCCAATCAAAAGGAATAACAGTAATAGCAACAATAATCATAAAATTAAACTCCTTAAAATTAAGACCAACAGTCCTAAACAAATTACCACCATAATAAATAAGAATAATCTGTACTATCGCAATAAATAATATAACACATAAAAACACCTTATTCCTAAATAGATTCGCAAACACATTAATACGACTAGTTCTAGCATTAAAACTATTAAATATCCCTATAAAAATGAATAACCCAAAAAAAGCACTCATTAAATACTCATGATTATAACCATCCCTAAATATAGAAGAAATAATAGGCAACTTCAAAAACAACACACAAAGTAAAGCAGAATAAAACCCAGTAACCAAAATCTCATTCTTCATATAACTATTAATAATAGGTTCACTACGTGACTTAGGAAACTCATCCATATATTCAAGTAAAGGAGGCTCATAAGAAAACGCAATACCAGCTAAAGTATCCATTACCATATTAATCCATAACATCTGAATAACAGTAACAGGAGTTTCAATGCCAATAAAAGGACCAACTATAGATAAACCAACCGCACATATATTAACAGTAAGCTGAAAAATAATAAACTTTCGAATACTCTTAAAAATAGTTCTACCAAACAAAATAGCCTTAGAAATAGATAAAAAATTATCATCAAGAATAATAATATCACTAGCCTCACGAGCAACCTCAGTACCACTACCCATCGCAAATCCAACATCAGCCTTCTTTAAAGCAGGCGCATCGTTAACTCCATCCCCTGTCATACCAACAACTAAACCAAGACTCTGACTAATTCGCACCAATCTACTCTTATCACGAGGTAAAGAACGAGCCAAAACCCTTAATCTAGGAAGAACACTCTTAACCTCATCATCACTCATACTACTAAACTCATCACTAGTCAAAACCAAATCATCAGAACTATTAATAATACCAACGTCCCTACCAATACTAACAGCAGTATTCTTATTATCTCCAGTAATCATTACAGTTTGAATATGAGCCTTACTAACTAAAGAAATACCTTCCCTAGCCTCATCTCTAACCTCATCCTTAATAAACATTAAACCTAAAAATATTAATCCATCCATACTGTTAACATTATTATAAGCAAGCGCAATAACCCTAATACCATTAGAAGCCTTCAAATTAATAACATCATTAATCTTACTTTTATTATAAAAAGATCTAACATCACCCATATCAGTATAAAACCTAGTACACTTGCTTAAAATAACCTCAGGAGCTCCCTTAACCAAATTATACTTAATACCAGAATCATCAACATAAGTACTTGAATACTTACTCTTACTATCAAAAGGAACACTAGATAACTTCTCTACCTTCCTAAAATCATTAGAAAAAAATCCCAACAAAGCCCTATCAGTAATATTTCCACCAATTATCCCATTAACGCTATAACTACTAGAATTATTATATATAGAACACATTTTAACCATATCATAAACCTTAGTATCAACTAAACTAGACTCATTATAATACTCCTTCAAAGAACCACTCATAAACCCTACAACCTCTAACTTTCCACGAGTCAAAGTACCAGTTTTATCAGTAAATAAAATGTTTATATTACCAGCAGTCTCTATCCCCACCATCTTTCTAACCATTACATTATCCTTAACCATTCTCTTCATATTAGAAGATAAAACTAAAGTAATCATCATAGGTAATCCCTCAGGAACAGCTACAACAATAACAGTAACACTCAAAGTCAAAGCATATAAAATATGACCAAACATAACACGAAAATTAGAAACAGTAGAAACAATAGAATTAAAATCAAACCCATTATCAATAATAACAACATTAAATAAATAAGAAAAACTTACAAGAAAAGCACCAATATAACCAAGTTTACTTATTGACTGCGCTAAATCACGCAACCTCAACTTTAAAGGACTATCAGGCTGACCATCCTGTAACTCCAAAGCAATCTCACCATAAAAAGTATTATCACCAACCTTTTTAACAACCATAATACCCTCACCAGAATAAACAACAGTACCCTTAAAAAGGAAACAATAATCATCACTTGGATACTTATGAGCCTCCCTAGACTCACCATTAATAGAAGACTCATCAACGCTTAAACTACCAGATACAATAACACCATCTGCAGGAATCTTATCACCAGTAGAAAGTAAAACAACATCACCTACAACAACATCATCAACATTAATCAATAACTCCTTACCATTTCTTCTAACCCTACACTTTAACTTAGAAGCCTCTTCCTGTAACTTTAAAAAAGCCTTCTCGCTACCATACTCAGAAATAGTTGAAATTAAAGACGCAATCAAAATCGCAATAACAATACCAATAGTTTCATACCAATCAAAACTACTAAATAAAAAAACAACTTTAATCCCTAAAGCAATTAATAAAATCCTTATTATTGGATCACCAAAAGAAGACAAAAGCAACTTAAAAAAACCATCACTCTTCTTACTAGAAATTATATTTCGACCATAACATTTACGACTCTCTATTACTTCACTATCACTTAGTCCATTGTTAATATTCATATACTTGTCCTCCTAAAAAAATATATTTAAAAAAACAAATATTATTAATAATATTAATCGACAAAAAAAGGACTATTGCCCTTTCTTAAAATTCTCATACCACTCTTTTACCTTAGTCTTACCCTTATCATAACCATCACCAACAATACCAGTAAACTCTTCCCAATCCTGACTTGTCTGCTCAACAAATAAATCCTTATACTCACCTATTTTATTATAATTATCCTCACCTAATTTATCACGAGAATAATCCTTAACATTTGTACTACCAGAATGAATGATATCACTCGCTTTACTATATAAAGAACTACCGTTCTCACTTATAGTCTCCTTATAATTAGGAAACTTTGAACAAATCAAATCATCAATAGTAATAATATCGTTAATTAATTGTTGCTTAGCCATATCAGATAAATCACTATACTTTACACCTTTAATTTCTCCATCATAAAAAAGAAAATCAACACAATATATAAAATACATCTTACCCTTTTCCAATAAATCAGAAGTATCAAAACTATTATGAATATCAGAACCCAACTCATTAAATTGATTCAAAACAATTTCATCATTATTAATAGAAGTAACTTCTTGAGTAGTAGGAATAGTAGACGTAATAGGTTCTGAGGTAGTTGTAGTAATTAAAGTTGTAGTAGATTTAACTGTTGTAATAGTAGTAGTAACACAACTTGTAACTATATCAGTAGTCGTAGAACTATCAATATCAATACTCGATGACTCCTTTTTATTAGAACAACCACATAAATTAAATACAATAACTCCACCAGTTAAAAAAGATAATGTTTTATTAAAAAACTTATAATTCATATAAACCCCTCCAAACAAAATATATTATACATAAAATAAAGAAAAAAATAAAGAAAAAGAGTTACTTATCCAAACTCTTCTCATACTCTTTAATAATATTATAAATACATGAATAACTACGTCTCGCATAAAACTTACAAAACTGTCTTATACTCGCATTACTCCTTTTGTACAAACTAATAATTTTCTTCTTTTCCTCATCACTAATAGTATTAATTGGTTTCCTATTCTTATTACCATGAACTAAACTAATATCACCATCAATGATTTCTTTCTTCAATTTAAGTATATACTTAGGATGATAACCAGTAATTTCAGCAATTTCAATATATGACAAAAAAGACTCATGATTCATTTTTCTCTTAATTAACTTAACTGCTTCCTCTTTTCTATCCATACCATCACCACCTACAATGGTGAAAATTATGAGTCTTTCACCAAAGAAGAGTTTGAGCGTGTCAAGAAAGGTCTGACCAAGACCGATGAGAAACCGGTGATGTATAAAGACATCAACTCCGGTGTCGATTTAAGCGGTCACGGCATCAGCGACACCAACAACAGAATCGCTCAAATTAAACGCAATGAAGAGCGGAGAAAAGAAGAGAAAGAAAGAAACAACCAGCAGAATCAAAGAGGAAGTGGTAAGCAAAATAACAGCCAGAACAACAACACTTTCCAGAAGAATAAAGACCGTAACAACAGACCGAATAACCAGAACAACAGAAACAACAACTCTCCAAGAAACAACCAGCAGAGAAAAAACACCTTCCGAAACAATCCTCACAAGAGCTC
>JAGKUT010000078.1 GCA_021152765.1 Actinomycetes bacterium | reverse complement strand
CCCCTATATATAGGTATAACTATATATTCTCTTTTACGTTTAATAAAATTTACATAAAGAGTGTTTTGTTTATTTTAGTGAACATTATTTCTTACTAGTAGAGATAAATGGGATAATGAGATTGTTGCTGCTAATGATATATTCTTCATCTCCATTTGATGGGAGAGTAGATGTGATTTTTTGATTAGTGTAAATTTTGCACTTTGAAATTTATATAAGTGCAAATAAAAATAAGACATCTTATGATGCCTTATTAGATTTTCGTTTCTTTATGTTATGTATTTTATATATCTGTGAAGCAGGTAAGTAAAATCCACAGTTGATTCCAAACGGATCTGAAAGAGTAGTCTGATATTCCCAATTTATATCATAAACTAATACATCATTTTCTATTTCAGCTTCCCAGCATGGTACTTTGCGTTTCAAATGATTAAGAGCCTGATTGTTTTTATGTCCATTTATAAAGAACCATATTTCATATTGGAAGTCTTGATAATATTCTTTATAGAAAGAAAGATGTTTTTCATGCTGTTTTTGAATGATATATCTTAAATGTTCTGGAAAATCATTAATATTGAAGTCATTTAAGTGGTAATTAATATTTTTCAAGTGTTCAGATTGGTATTGTGGTTTAAATCCTTGTACTGAGTATCTAATTATTTTAGTTATTTGTGGTGTCATTTGGTTTATCTCCTTTAATTATCTTATATTGGTTTGAAATTTTTGTTACATTATTTATTTCTCTTTTTATGTTAAAGATAAGTTTGAAATTTTATGTTATTGATGTGATTTTTAGTGAAAAGCTGTTAATCGGTAAAAGTGGGAAATTTTCTTAGGATTTTTATATTTATATAGGAAGAAAGTGGTTTGGATTATGGGTTTGGATTGAGTTGTGTGATGGGTGGAAGTGTTGATTTTAGTGGGTTTTGACGATATTAGGTGCGATATTGGTTGGATTTAATATAAAGTGACAGAAAGTACTGATTTTCTTGATAATTCTTAAATTTCCAGTTGGTGTGTAGATAAACCAACTTAACCGGTTATTGAAAATAGCTGATCCATTCTAGGTTTTTAGTACCCCCACATTACTCATAAAAACTACAATTTATAGTATATAAAAAATGCCCAAAAACCTTGAAAAATGGGCGTTTTTCACATTTCTTGACTTTATAAAACTATGTGTCTATATGAGCAGTGTCAAGAGGACATGGGAACACACCAAAGTCCTAGTACCTTGAAAACTGAATATCGCAAGTTGTGGTTATGGTTATAACTCTATCTTTTTATCCAAATCAGCTCAATCGTAGCAAAACAATAATTTTATCTTTAGGAGGATATAACTATGGAAACTACAACTATCACTATGGACACTATCAAAAAGGGTAACTGCCAATTCAACGCTACAAGTGCGAAGTCTTTCCGCACAACACTTGCAAAGTGGCACAATGCGACCTTTAAGATTGCCGATGAATTGCTTGCAAAGAATGACAGAGTTAAAGCGTTACGGACTCTCATTGACTCCAATTCTAAGCTCATTGACAAGCTCAACAACGGCGAGTCTATCATTGGCTCAAAGTCTCTCACCGACTTGCAGTCTGAGATTGACACTTGGAATGCGTCTATTCAGTCCGAAAATGACGCTATGGCAGAATTACGCAAGGCTCAGTCTGACCGTATGAGCAAAGCTGAAGAGTTAGTATCTAAGGACTTATACAATGCCTATGTAGAGTCTGTCAACGCTACAACTGACGCTTATACTTTAGCAATCGCACAGTTTCTGTCTGACAACGGCATTGAGCCTTGCATTGACACTATCAACACCCTTATTGCGTCAGTAGGTAAAAAGACCAACTCGGCTCGTAATATGTGCAAAACTGGCAAGCACAACGGCACATTTTCCTACAATCAGTGGCGTAAAATCTTCTTAGGCGAACTTTGCGACCTGATGGGAGATACTCTCCCTATCTACAAGTTTGCCTATGTATTATCAGACAAGCGTGCAAAGTCTGAAAACAAGTAACAATCAACCCATGCCATAACCACACTTGCGATTATTCAAAAACTCGACTATGCGAGTATAAACAGACCATTAGGCATAGTGCGTCTTGCCCATTTTGGGCAAGGGTTGGTGTACCTTGATAACTGAATAGCGTTTACTCACTTGTAATTTTAGTGTGTATTTTGACACAAAAACTATGCATAAGTATGCCCATCCATGAAACAGTAATTTGTCTGCGTAATGGCTCTGGGTGTAGGTTGCACGGCATGAAACTATAATTTGTTAGCGTAATGTACGGCTTTCATTGTGTTACGTGCATAGTTGTCAGTTACTTTTGTAATGCTATTTGGTGGGCAAGTGTATGCTTGTACTTTGACAAAATCATAGGGCAATATTTTACCGACAAATGAGACAGTCTTGCATTATGTCTAATTGCAACGCACTATTGCAATGTATTACGGACTATTGTGTGAATATCTTTGTATATTCATAGGGGTTAGTGGCTACTTGACTAGGGTAGAATATGCAAAAAATATGTGACTATTATGCACCATCACAAGTGTGTCATAGAATCATAGCCTATTTTACACAATCATGCTATGCGTTTATATGTAAGTATTGTGTAAGAATGTGGAATATAAAACATGCTATTAGTGAGGATAGGTCTGTCAAGTTGTGTACTGATGGATGGGTACTCACAGACTGAACATGGCATAGCCTAGATAAGCGTTAAAGTGGGATAATGTCTGCTCTGCGATTAGTGTAGAACCACTATACCAATGAGCAAGTATTTGTCAACCACTTTGTAAAACGGATAAATGGCGAAGTTTTGTGTCAATGACATGCAACCTCCATACCATGTTCCAGGGATGGGACAGAGTGCGAATAAAGCTGTGGAGAGGAATAGGTCGTAGTGTGTGAAGTTATAATGTTAGCATCATTATAATATCTTTACGGAAAGTAAAGACTGGGTAAATCTTTGTAGTATTCTTATATAATGGCACAACTAGGGAAAACCGGAGGTGTTATTATGGAAATAAATAAGAATTTATTTAACGAAGAAGGGCTTGTACAAAAGTTTTGGACAGAAATGGAAAAGACAGAACCATATACTGCAAACAACGGAAAAAGATATTGTGAAGTTGAAGCAGAAGACTGTTATATTGTAAATATGTGGTGCAGATTAATTCCAGGATTAACACGTCCGTTTCATAGTAACGGAAAATCCGGATGTTCTGTATTAATTTGCATTGATTAAAAAAGAAATTTTTGTGCCATTATACAAGAATATTATAAAGAGAACCAACGGTGTAAGTCCGTTCTACGTGACAACCCTAGCTGTTTCAGGATTGCTTTGTCCTAGTGGGGAAACGTAGAGTTAAAGAGTGAGACGGGAAGACACCACTACTCTGAAAGTGGGATTAATAACGGCAGCATTACATAAGGCAAAACATATCTGAAAGTATGCGAAAGCATGATATATTTTGTCGTGGATATTTGTGGAAAAGCACTTTGCCCTAACAAGGTAAAAGGTTGCGGATTAAACGCATTTAGTATGTCGGTTCGATTCCGACTATATCCATTAATTATTTTAAGGGAGGTAATGCCAATGTATTGTAGAGAGTTAGGCATTTATGTCAATCATCCGACAACAAAGTATGTTGTATTAGACAACGGAAAGGAGGTAAAAAGGTCAGAAATCTCAGATGAAGAATACGAAGCACTGAAAGAGTGGGGCTGTATTATTAGAGAGTTTGAGAGATAACGCAAATAGAAGTTCATTATAAGAATGAAATATAAAAGAAAGGAAGTGACACCATGCGTTTAGAAAAACTTGTCCATGCAGAATATCTTCACGGAAAACAATTTCCTGTTGGTACAGTTATTTTACGACTTGATAACAAAACGGAACTTGCAATTTCTGATTTCCATTTTCAGAATGGAAAAATAGAAGTATTCTACTATAAACCATTCGGAAAATGGAAAAGAACTTTTTTACGGAACGAACACACTAAAATTATGTATGATTATTATTGCAAAGGCAAACACAAAAAATCATTCTGTAATTTTGAAGAACTTATGAAACATGAACGTGTTCATAAAAAAGGTGGTGGTGGAAAGATTTCACCAACGCAAATTGTAACTGATTATGAATGTAGAAAAGAACCATTTCATGATTTTAGAAGAAGTATGTATGTGCAATATAATTAGCATCTTTTACATCCGTAAAGGGTGCTATTTTTATACCCAAAATTAAGGAGGAAACGAAAATGCTTGAAAAGAATAGTATTGTAAAAGTAGTAAAGGCAAACCATGAAAATGATGCTTTAATGTGCATTGGAGTTATTAAAAGTGTAGAATGGGATGATTGTGCAGAAATGGAAATTTATGAATTAGAATTTCCAGAATTTTTAAACACAAACCCATGTTGTTTACCTGTGAATTGCAATGTATGGTATTATGCAGAACAGTTGCAGGAATTGAAACTTATTGAGATGTAACACGCATAGCATCTTACTTTTTGTAAGGTGCTATTTTATGCTCAAAATTCAAACAGAAAAGGAGAACAAAAAAATGTCAGTAATTATCAAACTCAACGGAATCTACATCGGTACAACAACAATGTCAACAAGCGAAATCCGCAATGCAGAAAATGCGGGATTTACAATTTTACGGAATGGAAAGGAGAAATAATATTATGAACGACTTTACAAAGGCAAACTATTATGCACTTTTCATCGCAATCGTTAAAAACGAAACCGCAAAAGAAGCACTGATGGATATGGGTATCTGCCCAGATAGCATAAAAGAGGAGGATTAAACAATG
>JAGKUT010000077.1 GCA_021152765.1 Actinomycetes bacterium | reverse complement strand
ATATTAATAACCGCAATAATATTTCTAATAATTAACTATAAACTTTACCAAATATCAAAAAAAGAAGGAGAAGACCTAAAAGTCTACTACCTTCAAATAATTGCATCAATTCTTTCAACAATTGCATCTATAATAGTTTTCTATGTAGTCTCAATAGAACCAACAGGAGATGAAATATCAGACATAGAAAACCCTGTTATTTAGAATTATACTCTAAACAAGCCTTATCTAAAGCATCAATAATCAAATCAACTTGATCAAAATCCTTAAGCCTAACACCACTAGCAAGTTTATGACCTCCGCCGCCAAACTCTTCACAAACAGTATTAATAACGGGACCACGAGATCTAATAGAACCTCTTATAGTATCCCCATTACCCTTATCAATAGAAAACATACCCCAAGCAACAAAATCATCAATAAAATTAAAATTATTAACCATATTACCAGCAGTAGCAGCATCAACACCAAATTGATCTAATATATCTTGAGTAACTTTTAAGTATGCAAATCCATTCTCTGTAATACTTAAATTATTAGCGATAAAGCCCTCAAACTTAACCTCTTTTAAAGGCCTCATATATAAATTTTCATATAAAGAAGTAAAATCAATACCACTCTCACGAATTAATCTAGAAACTAATTCAAAAGTTTTACTAGACGTATAAGAGAATAAAAACCTATTAGTATCCGCAATTACACCAATATATAACTTTTCAGCAACCTTCTTATTAAGAACTAATCCAGTATTAAAAATAAGTTCCATAACCATTTGAGAAGCACTGCAAGAAGTATCATCAATCCATTCAATATCACAAAACTTCTCTACATATGGATGATGATCAATCTTAATAGAATAAGCCGCATCCATATACCCATCTACTCTTTTTTTATTAGGAGTATCAGTTACGATAAGTAGTGACTTAGACATTACCTCTTCATCAACACTATCAAGACCACCCAAATACTTAAAACGAGAAGCAGGACTACCTATAGCATATACTTTTTTATTTGGAAAAGTAGCAAGTATAGAATCCTTTAAAGCCATTTGACTTCCCAAAGCATCAGGATCAGGCCCAACATGACGAGCAATCACAATACTATCATACTTCTTAATTAATTTATAAATCCTCTTACACATTCTTTTACACATAAAAACACACTTTCTATAATAAATTATAAGCGTCTCTAGCAATCATAACTTCCTCATCAGTAGGAATTACATAACAAGGAATTTTAGAATCAGCTGTAGAAATCATACCTTCAGTACCAAAGCATTTTTCATTAGCCTCTTCATCTAATTCAATACCAATAACACCTAAACGCTTCATAATTTCAGCTCTAAATGGTCTAGACTTCTCACCCATACCTGCAGTGAATACTATCATATCGCAACCACCCATTTCAAAATAATATTTAGCGATATAATCAACTACTCTATCTACAAACATATCACGAGCAAGAATACAACGTTCATCACCATTTTCCCAACCATAAACTATATCACGAGCATCACTATATTGTCCACTAATACCTAATAAACCACTCTTCTTATTCATAATAGTATCAAGCTCATCAACAGTAAAACCTTTTCTAATCATATAAGGTAAAATAGTAGCATCAATGTCACCACAACGAGTACCCATAACAAGTCCAGCATTTGGAGTTAAACCCATAGAAGTATTCTCACACTTACCATTAACTACAGCACTAATACTAGCTCCACTACCAATATGACAAGTAATTAAACGAGTATCACTTCTACCTAAAATCTCATTAGCACGCATACTTACATACTTATGACTTGTACCATGAGCACCAAATCTACGAACATTATACTTACTACACCATTCATAAGGTAAAGCATATAAATACTTACTCTCAGCCATAGTCTGATGGAATGCAGTATCAAAAACTACCACTTGTAAAGCATCAGGAAAAACCTCTAACGCAGCACGAATACCAACTAAAGCAGCTGGATTATGTAAAGGAGCTAAAGGAGCTAACTCCTCAATTTTAGCCATTACATCATCTGTAACAACAACAGACTTATCAAAGTAACTACCACCTTGAACAATACGATGACCCATGGCCTTAATCTCATCCAAAGACTCAACGATATTATAAGCCTTTAACTCATCAACAACAATTTCAAAAGCACTTTTGTGGTCAGAAACATCAACATGTTTTTCAACCTTATCACCATTTACTTTTAAAGTATAAAAACTATCTCCAATACCAATTCTTTCAATATATCCAGAAATTAAAACCTTCTCTTCTGGCATTTCATAAGCAGTAAACTTCATAGAAGAACTACCTGCATTTATTGATAATACTTTCATAACATAACCTCATTTCTACACAAATAATTATAACTTATTTATAAAACTTTATCAACAAAATAAAGAAAAAAAGTAAGTATCACTTACTCAAAAACATATTTTTATATCTTATAACATTACTTCGAGAAACACTACCAATCTTAAATAATATATTGTCACTAGCTATTCTATAAACACAATCCGTTTTAACTATACTATCCTTAGATAAATTATTAAAAAAATCCTTCTTCAATAAAACATTTGAATCATACTTCAACTTATTCAATCGTGATGAAATAATAAATCCAAAATAATCAAGAGGGACACTAATATTATTATCATCAATAATTACAAATAAATGATTAGAGCCTATACTGCCATCAGGAAATAAGAACTCTTTAACATATACAATATCACCAATACTATATTTAGCTAAATACTCTACTTTACTTTCACCAATTAAACCTATCGCGTCTCCATGGTGCCATTCCTCCTCTGGAGGATAATCTTTAAAAGCTTCACTCGAATCTTTAACTCTTCCAATGGAATATGCTTTCTTAATAAAATCACTATACATAAAATTCACCTCAAATTAATTTTACTTATAAATTAACAGGAAGTCAATAAAAAAATAGTAGAAAAATCTACTATTTATCATTTGGTTTCATAGTTGGGAATAATATAACATCCCTTAAAGATGGAGCGTCATAAGCAAGCATAATTAATCTGTCAATTCCAACACCAAGTCCTGAGATTGGAGGCATACCTTGTTCCATAGCTAATAAGTAATCTTCATCCATATCCATAGTTTCATCATCACCTTGAGCCTTAGCCTTTAATTGATCTTCAAAAGACTTTCTTTGCTCAAAAGGATTTACTAACTCTGAATATGCATTACATATTTCAGCACCATTAATAACAACTTGGAAACAATCAACCATATTAGAATCATTATCATTTCTTCTAGCAAGTGGTTTTAATAACGCAGGATAATTATACATTACAACAGGTCCTACAATATTTGCTCTTAATAACTTCTTATATAAGAAATCAGTTAATTGAGCTAAACTCTTATACTCTTCCATATCCTTTAAAGAGAAGAATCCTTTTTCAACAACTTTTTCCTTATAAGCATCAACATCAGTTTCCTTTAAGAAATCAAAGCCTAAAATACGAGTTAATTCTTCAACATAATTTACCCTTTCGAAAGGTTTAGAAAAATCTAATTCATTTCCACCACTAGTAATCACTTCACTACCAGTCAAAAATCTAATAGAATCTCTTAAGAACTTTTCAAAAAACTTAATATTATCTTCAAAATTCCAATAAGCACAGTACCATTCTATTTGAGTAAATTCAGGATTATGTTGTGGATCCATACCTTCATTTCTAAAACACTTAGCCACTTCAAAAACTCTATTAAATCCACCAACAATACATTCCTTTAAATAACATTCTGGAGCAATTCTTAAATTACAATCCAAATCCAATGCATTATAATGAGTAAAAAATGGTTTAGCAGAAGCACCACTAACACTAGTTTGAATAATAGGAGTTTCTACCTCTAAAAATCCATTATCAGCTAAATAATTTCTAACAAATAAAGAATATCTACTTCTTCCTAAAAATATTTTACGAGAATCTTCATTAGTAATTAAATCAACATATCTTTGACGATACTTCATTTCAATATCAGTTAAACCATGAAATTTTTCTGGTAATGGCCTTAAAGCTTTACCTAAAAACTCTAAACTATCAGCTCGTACAGTTTTCTCACCTGTTTGAGTAGTAAATACCTCACCATTAACACCTATAAAATCTCCTAAATCAATATTACTCTTAAAGAATGAATACTTATCCTCTCCAACAGAATCTACCTTAATAGAAACTTGGATAGAACCCTCTAAATCTCTTAATCTTAAGAAACTTAATTTACCCATCTTTCTCATAAATACAATTCTACCAGCGATTCTAACATCACTAGTTCCATCCTCTAAAGAAGAAACCTCACTAAGTTTATAATTAACATCATACTTTTCTGGATATGGATTACAAACTTTTCTAATTTCTTCTATCTTATCTCTTCTTATAACCTCTTGTTCACTTAATTCTCTCATTTTTTCACCTCAATTACCTTAGTACCTGCAATCAAATCAGGCAAACTCCTTTTGTCATTCCTATATAATACCATAAATATACTAGAAATTGCTACTATAAATTGTAAAATTGATAATATTGATTCAATATATGTATAACCTAAATCTTTAACTAAAAAAATCATACATAAACTTATAATAGTACATCCAATTCCATTCATAAATAAATATCTAAAAATCAATTGATTAGAACTAACCGCATTATCATCATTTGAAACAATCTTAATACCCATATACTTCTTACCAAAACTTTGTCCATCATTATAAAGAGGATATAAAACAAAATACAAAATATTAATAACAACCCCAATTAAACTAGATAAAAATAGTTCTCTTTCTAAACTATAACTAATAAC
>JAGKUT010000076.1 GCA_021152765.1 Actinomycetes bacterium | reverse complement strand
GACGCATATTGGAGAGCAGCCAATTACCTATCAGTAGGACAATTATATTTATTGGATAATCCCCTATTAGAAGAACCATTAAGAAAACAACATATAAAGAAAAAAATAGTAGGACACTGGGGAACAGTACCAGGACAAAACTTTATATATGTTCATTTAAATAGAGTAATAAAAAAATATGACTTAAATATGATATATATTTCAGGACCAGGACATGGGGGAAACGCAATGGTCGCAAATGCATATCTAGAAGGAACATACTCAGAAATATATCCAAATATTAGTGAAGACAAAGAAGGAATGAAAAAATTATTCAAACAATTCTCATTTCCAGGTGGAATTTCATCACACGTTGCACCAGAAACACCAGGCTCAATCCATGAAGGAGGAGAACTTGGATATTCATTAGCGCACGCATTTGGAACAGTATTTGATAATAAAGATTTAATAACAGCATGTATAATTGGAGACGGAGAAGCTGAAACTGCTACTCTATCATCTTCTTGGCACAGTTTAAAATTCTTAAATCCTAAATCAGATGGCGCAGTACTTCCAATATTACATTTAAACGGATATAAAATAAGTAATCCAACAATATTTTCAAGAATACCAAAAAAAGAAATGATAAATTTTTTCACTGGATTAGGATGGAAACCATACTTTGTTGAAGGAAATGAACCAATGTTAATGCACACCGAAATGGCAAAAACATTAGATAAAGTAATTTCAGAAATTAAAGAAATACAATATAAAACTAGAAATCTAAATTCAACTGAAAAATATCTATGGCCAATGATAATATTAAGAACACCAAAAGGATGGACAGGACCTAAAATAGTTGATGAAAAAGAAATAGAAGGAACATTCAGAGCACACCAAGTCCCAGTAGACATGACAAAAAAAGAACATTTAGATATTCTAACTAAATGGCTTAAAAGTTATAGACCAGAAGAACTATTTGATAAAGATGGAAAACTAATTGAAAAACTAAAAACACTCGCACCACAAAAAGATATGAGAATGAGTGCAAATCCAAACACAAACGCTGGAGTTATCAAAGAATTAATATTACCTGAATTAAAACAATATGAAGTAAAAATCAATAGACCTGGAGAAACAATCACACAAGATATGACAGAATTAGGAAAATATATAAGAGATTTATTTAAACTTAATCCAGATAACTTTAGAATATTTGGACCAGACGAAACAATGTCAAATAGACTTAATAGTGTATTTGAACAAACTAATAGAACATGGAATATAGAAAAACTAGAAAACGATGAATTCCTATCAAGTGATGGAAAAGTGATGGATTCAATGCTAAATGAAAATCTATGCGAAGGATGGTTAGAGGGATATACACTAACAGGAAGACACGGAATGTTTGCAAGCTATGAAGCATTTATAAGAATAGTAGACTCAATGACAAGTCAACATGCAAAATGGTTAAAAATGACTTCAGAAATACCTTGGAGAAAAGATATACCAGCACTAAATTATATATTATCATCAACAGTATGGCAACAAGACCATAATGGATACACACACCAAGAACCAGGATTTCTAAACCATTTAGCAAATAAAAAATCAAATCTAATAAATATATTCCTTCCACCAGACGCAAATACATTATTAGTAACATATGATTATTGTATGAAGCAAAAGCAAAAGATTAATGCAATTGTCACATCAAAACATCCAAGTAATCAATGGCTATCGCTAGAAGAAGCAAAAAAACATTTCAAAAAAGGAATTGGAAAATGGGAATTCGCAAGTAACGACAAAAATGAAGAACCAGATATAATACTTGCCCCAATAGGCGCAACACCTACTCTAGAAGCTTTAGCTGCCAGAACAATAATCAAAAAATATATTCCAAATATAAAAATAAGATTTATAAATATATTAAATATTATGAAATTACAAACAAATAAAATAAACGAAAACGGACTATCAGATGAAGAATATGATACGCTATTTACAAAAAATAAACCAATAATTTTCATAAACCATGGATACCCATCACTAGTAAAAGAATTAATATTTGAAAGAAATAATAAAAATGTAAAAGTACTTGGATATATGGAAGAAGGAACAATCACTACTCCATTTGATATGAGAGTACAAAATAAAATTGATAGATTTAATATTGTAATAGAAATGACAAAGAAATTAAAAAATAAAGACACTGAAAACATAATTAATGAAATGAACAATAAACTAACTAAACACAAAGAATACATAAAAGAATATGGAATAGACATGGAAGAAATACTAAATTGGGAATACAAAAATTCATAGAATAATCTATGAATTTTTTTAATAATTTTCAGCCTTAATCTCAAAAAAACTTTGAGGATGAGCACATACAGGACAAACCATTGGAGCCTTCTTACCAATAACAACATGTCCACAATTACGACAGATCCAAATTTTTTCATCATCACGAGAGAATACTAACTCATCATCAATATTCTTAAGTAATTTTCTATATCTTTCCTCATGATGCTTCTCAATTGCTCCAACTTGTCTAAATTTAATAGCTAATTCCTTAAATCCTTCCTCTTCAGCAGTTTTAGCAAACTCTTCATACATATCAGTCCACTCATAATTCTCACCATCAGCTGCAGCCTTTAAATTATCAACAGTACTTGGAATAGAACCACCATTTAACTCTTTAAACCACATTTTAGCATGTTCTTTTTCATTATTAGCAGTTTCTTCAAATATAGCAGCTATTTGCTCATAACCATCCTTCTTAGCCTTAGAAGCAAAATAAGTATACTTATTTCTAGCTTGAGACTCACCAGCAAATGCCTTCATTAAATTTTGTTCAGTCTTTGTTCCTTTTAATTCCATAATTACCTCCTTAAGACAAATATTATGCCTAATAAAATTATATCATAATTAAAACAAAATGTATATGATATTTAAAAAAAAAGACAAAACTAAATTTGTCTATATCCATCTTGTAGTATTAACACTTGTTATATAATCATACTCATCAACAATATTATCAGAATCATAATCATTATATAATCTTAATAAATAAGAAACACTTATCTTCTTAACAAGAAAATTCTTCTGAACAAATTCAAAAAATTTCTTATCACTAATATATAATTTAATAATATCATCTATCTCCGATTTACAATCACACGAATTATAAAAATTAATAATTGTATCACTAATTATATCAGTATCATCATAAACAAAATCATCAACACATACCATATCTATCACCCTAAAATAATTTTATAATATCATTAAAAGTAATAACTAACATTAAAATCATAAGTAATACAAAACCAATTGTATGAATAGTATTCTCTACCTTTACATCTACCTTACTACCCTTTATCTTCTCAATAATTAAGAATAATATTCTTCCACCATCTAAAGCAGGAATAGGAAGTAAATTCATAAATCCTACATTTAAACTTATAAATCCAACTAAATAAACTAAATTAATAAATCCAGCCTGAGCACTTTCACCTACTACATTAAATATACCTACAGGGCCAGACATACTAGATAATCCTAATTTACCAGTAAATAAATTAACAACAACTAAAAACATTTGAACCATCAAAGAAACAAACTTAACAAAAGCATATTTCAATGCAGGAAGAACACCAGTCTTAACCTCATCACCTAATCCGATTCCATATTTATAACTTACCTTACCATCTTTCTCAACTTGAATTGGATTTAAAACAACATCTCTTTTAACACCATCGCTACTTACAGTTAGATTTAAAGGTTTACCACTATTTAATTGAACATCTAAAACAAATACATCAGTAAAAATAATCTTCTTACCATTAACTGCAATAATTCTATCACCAACATTAACTAAATCACTGTTAATACTATCCTCTACCAAATTTATATAAGGTTTATTTTGAGAAGCACCATTAACTAATCCTATTATAAAAAACACAACAATCGCTAAAATAAAATTAAACATTATTCCAGCAATAATAGTCATAAATCTTTGAATCCATGACTTAGATTGCATTCTCTTTTCTTCTGGTATATTTTTATCCTCCTCAATTTCCTCACCAGCCATTTGAACATAACCACCTATCGGAAACAACCTTATTGAGTATTCAGTCTCATCATTCTTACGGTTAAATTTAAATAATCTTGGCCCCATTCCTAAAGAAAATTCATATACATAAATTCCAGCTTTCTTCGCAAATATAAAATGTCCAAATTCATGAACAAAAACAATTATTCCTAAAATCAAAATCATCCATATTAAAGTCATATTACCCTCCTATAATATTAACAAAAAACATAAAACCTAACAATATAAATATAATACTATCAAAACGATCAAGTATTCCACCATGTCCTGGAATAAAATCAGAAAAATCCTTTACCCCAAAATATCTCTTAACATTAGAAAAACATAAATCACCAAATATTCCTAGAGAACACAAAAACAATGTAATACATATAATATAAACAATATTAACCATAGGATTAATAACAGTAATATAATACATTGTAGGAATAAAAGTACCAAATACTATACCACCTATCATTCCTTCAACAGTCTTACAAGGTGAAACCTCTTTCAACAAAGCTTTCTTACCAATTAAATTACCAGTAACAAAAGCATATACATCAGATACCACGCCTATCAAAAACAAATATATAACTAAATGTAAATCATAATTTCGAATTAAAATCATTAGCGAAAATGAAATACCTAAAAATAAAACTGAACCTATCATATAAAATGCATCATTTATACTATATTTTTTCCTATCATTATATAAAATATTAGGAATTAAAAATAATAAAAAAGCTCCACTAAAT
>JAGKUT010000075.1 GCA_021152765.1 Actinomycetes bacterium | reverse complement strand
GTATAAACCAGTTACTAATTATCCTTATATAGAATAGTTTGATTAGACTAATTATATAGATAGTTAGAATGATCCCTTTATAGATACTCTTTAGTTACCTATAACTAAATAGAATAAATCTAATTAGGGTTTTTCAGGTTGGAAGCCATTAACTAATAACTAGGTTAGTTAGAATAGTAACTTAGCTAATATGAGCTTTGAAGATTTAATTAAGACTTATAATTTACCTATTTATATTTCATCCGGATATAGAGGTAAGAATGGGTTTAGGGGAGGTAAAACTAAATCTGGTAAATAGTCTAATCATAATAAATTAGATGAACATGGACACCCAATGGCTTATGATGTTTAGCCACTAGTTAATGGTAAAGTAGATAAAAGTGATTCAGCATTTGCAAATCTCAGAAATATATTAGCTAATAATTAGGATGTAAAAGAATGGTTTAGAATGAGAAATTGGGGAATATTAGATGAAACTACTCCTTAGATGATGGCTAGAACAGGAGCTACTGGAAAACATTTTCATATAGGTCCAGACAGAGCTGCAGTTAGATTTAGTTAATAAGCTATATAAGTACATAATTAATAATTAAATGAAAGAATTTTTAACTAAACTAATTACTGCACATACAGGAGTAAGTAGTAAAAGAGTGTGTGGTATATTAGGATGGTTAATAGGTTTAATTACTTTAATATACTGTACTATTAATTAGATAGAAGCACCATAGATGATAGATACAATGCTCTATTGTTGTATGGGTTTATTAGGTATAGATAGTGTTACAGGAATTTTTAGAAAATAGAAAGATGAGTAATATGTTTAATATAAAACATATATTATTAAATATAAGATGCTTAGATATAGTAGTTATATTTATATTAGTAGCTATATTTAATAGTATATTATCTGCTTTGATTATTAGTGCCATATATGTTATATGGGAATTATATAGTAATAGAAGAGTGGATTATGTGTTATTAGATGGTATAGGAGTAGCTATTGGATGGCTACTATATGAAGTCATAATTGCTATAATATAAAAATAAGGGAAGCCTAGTTTCACAACTAAGTTTCCCTTTTTAACTTTTTAAAAATCAATATGGAAAAATTAAAGTTATTAACTTAATATCTTACACTCTCTTCATTTATTGAATCCATCCAATTTAAAAACCATTGGGTATCTTGTAAGTCAGTATCTAATGATTCATCAATTAAATTAGATGTTTCCTTTTTAATTTGCTTAGATTTTATATTTAAATATCTCTTATATAATGTATCAGACATATTTAAATTTTGTTCAGTATTCTTTGTATTAATCAATTTGTTCATATCCTTGATTTAATAAATAATTATCATCATTCTTTATACTTGTAGCTGAATAATTAGTTTTCTTATTTATATAATGATGTAATAAAACTACGTCATTATCCTCTTCTTTATCTATTATATAATTTTTTTTAATTATAAAATCTAAATAATTTTCTGCTTCTTTTAAATCCCCCTCGTATTCTTCTTTAAAAAGTATTTCTATTTCAGAAGAATATTTCCTGAGTTTTTTTAATTTCTTTTCTAAATTAGTTGTCTTAAGAAGCTTTCCATTTAATTTATAAATTGCTATTATCATAAATAACTAAATTTAGTTGGGGTGCTGAGACTCGAACTCAGACCAAGGGTTTTAGAGACCCCTATGACTTAAAACCTTTACACCACACCCCAGTATAGCTAGTCACTAAACTAGCTGTGTTTCATATTTACTATTTAAGCTTATAAAATAAGTCAAAATTTAGAAATATCTAATTTAAGATGGGTTAAATGTTTAATTATATCTTCTACATAATCATAAACATTTCTTTTAAATATATTAATACCATCCTCAACATCTTTTTGATTATTGGAATCAATCAAATTTTGAATATGGTTTAATTCTTCTTTACCAATAAACTCACAGATTGCTATAAAGTCTTCATCACTTATGTTCTCTAAATTTGATATAAAATTATTCTTAATTTCTTCAATAGGATTATCATAAGTAATAAAAATTGTCTTTGAGTTATCTGTATGTTTTATTTCTACTTTTAATCCATCTTTATTATAATTATAATCTTCATTATGGTCTGAAGCTGTTAATAACTCTTTTATATCTTGCTCAGACATTAATTGTTCTATTAATTCTCCTAAATTCTTTTTCATTTTTATTTAAGTTTTAACTAGATATGGTCTCTTTTTAATCACATATAACCATAATAGTATGTGTTCAAAAATGGGAAGTTAAAAAATGTTAATATGTAACAATCAGAACTTTACACTCAAATTATTGCCAAAAATCATTGTTTTAATTCCTTAATTACTAATTGATAAATGCATTTGAACGACATTAAAACTGGTACTTTATATAAACAGCCCCCTGGGGTTGTTATTACTTATTTATATGATATAAACTTAAAAATATTGGAGGGTCAAAGTTAAAATTATCAAAAATGCTAATTCTAACATAATATCAGTATTTTATACTAAAGCAAAGATGAGGATAGGTATTACTTATGAAAAATTCACATAGTGATTGTAGCATGAGTCCACTACTCGTTTTAGCCCCCCGGGGCATCGAGTAGAAAAAATAAATATTAAAATAGCCAGTTATTAGCAACTATTAAAATATAGATATAAATAATTATATCGAAATCGAGCAAGTCAAGCTCGTCCTCCTCGTCAGCGTAAGCGGCTTGGGGTTGCGTCCCGTTTTCGGTCGGACGTAAAGCTACCGAATGACTTCTCTCCTTGGAAAGTAAAGGAGATATTCTTGTCAACTCTCGAAAGAGTTGTCGGCGTAATGTTGCGCCTAATACCAATTTAATTATGGCTACAGTAATCGTAAACAATGACTCTAAGGTTCAGGCAGCTAATGGTTCAACCAACATGAACCTTCGCAATGCGATGGCAATTACCAATATTGTCACTGCTTATCCAGACGCATTACCTGCTGATTTCAAGCTGGTCTTTCACAATGACTTACGCTACATGAAGCGAGATAAGTCGTTCTCAAAAGACTGCTACTGCGGTCTTGTTCCTTTCTTCAATGGCAAAGAGCACCTCGAATTTGCAATGTTGCAGTGGGATTTACTCACTGATGATATTGCAACATTCAATGCTAAGGGTGAGTTTGTCGCATTCTCTACGCCTAATGACGAGCTTCATACCTATGCTCGTAGCACGGCATCCGCAGATGTCACAGTAGAGAATTGGATGCAGGGAATTGCCAAAAACTTCACTAATGTTGCAGACTATAAGTTCACTAAACTGGACTATCTCTGCAAATACGAGACAAGGCTTTATACCAAGTCTCTGCTTGGCATTATTAAGAAGTAAAACTCTTAAAGAGGGATTTCCACTTGGATTTCCCTCTTTATTTCATTATTAGTTTAATCTTTAAATATTACAATTATGATTACTAACATTATTAAGAACATTATCAAGGATATTCCTTCAGTTGCTAACTCTAAGTTTGACTCTGTTCAATTACTTCCTATAGGAAATAAGGTGGAACTCAAAGTCAAGACTCCTAAAGAGCTAACTATTGTGGTTTCTAATATACCACAGAATACTAATTCAGTAACAGACTATAAAAAGTGTCTCATCGTAGATACTTTGATTGGGTCTGATATGACTTTAGCTGAGTTAGCAAAAGAGATAGATAACATCATTGATTCAGATGTTACCTTGTGGGATATGAAGGACTAATCCTCACGACCCAAGCAAGTCGTTAAACTGCTTATTAACATTATTAACAATATTAGATAAAATTTGATAAAATATGACAGAAGAAGAAAAAGAGGACCTTCTCTACGAATACGTAGATGAGTTCACAAAAGCACTGGCTAACCTGGGGAAATAACTTCCTTGGGTTAGCCCTTATTTTTTAATTAGCTTTTCTTCCTTAAAATCTTCCCTGACCTCAACTCTATTTTCTCCTCTCATAAAAATAGCCATAAATAGGTAGAAAATAGCCATGTATAAGCACCTATTGTAATTTAGCAACAAGTATAAGTGTTGTGGTAGCAAATCTTGCATACTTAATGTATAGCAAGAGACTACATAATTAAAAAATAGGAGATTAAAAAAATGACAATTGTTGAAAGAATTAATGCCAACAAGGCAGATGGTGCAATTAAGATGGGTCTTAGTGTATTCACATCAGGTATGAAGCCGGTATTTGACGGTGGTGCTGCTCTTAATGAGGGTGACATCTTGATCTTCCCAACACTTGAGGAGATGAAGGATCGTATTGGCTCACGTACATTCAATGGTAATGACTATGAGTTCATGGTTATTGATGTTGAAGCACCTGATGGAACTAAGCGTGCGATTAACTGGTTCCCAACTACTTTCCAGAACCCATTGTTCGTATGGGCTGAAGATAGTGCTGGTAAGCCATATCGTACATCAGATGTACTCTATCCAGAAGGTACAGCTGTTACTGAGTTCCTCAAAGTGAGAGGTCAGTCTGACCTTGATGCCAATGGTAACATCATTAAGAGTGATACTCAGAAGGGTGTTGAACTCTTGGCTGGTAAGAAGGTCAAGGTAAGCTCCAAAGTCTTGTATAAGACTACTGGTTTCAAGAATGGTGTACAAGACACATCAAAGCTCATTGACAAGGCACTCTTCAAGTATGATTTGGTAGCTTAAGTGAACTAAGATGGCAATCTATAAAGGTCGTCATCTTAATTCTCTATCTCAGAAACTAATAACTGTAAAAGCTCATAAAAAGGCTTCAAGGTTATTAGTCTCTGAGTATAAGTACTATAAAGTTGTAGAAGACATCACCAAGTATCCAGCTTGTGATTGTTGGTGGCAACTA
>JAGKUT010000074.1 GCA_021152765.1 Actinomycetes bacterium | reverse complement strand
ACCTTCAAAACAAACATATTATAACATAAAAAAAAAAATAAAAATAGGCAACAGCCTATTTTTGATATTTTTCATTCTTAATCATCAATTTTTCTTTTTCATTCTTTAATCTTTCAATCTTTGCCTGTCTATTAATTGAAGACATTAAAGCACGGTTTCTTTTTTCATCATTAATACATCCACCACGAGTTATAGAAGAAAAATTAACAATATTCCTAATATTTTCATCATAATAGTAAACAAAATTACCATTAATATCCATCGCCGAACCAATATAATTTACACTTTTACTATCATTCATAAAATCATAATAATTTAACTTTCTAAGATTATTCACATTAATTATTCTATCAAAAACAAATCTAGTATACTTAGAATCATTAATCATTTTATCGATATCAAAACCAATAACTAATCTAAAAAATAAATCCTGATTATCTATAGACCTATAACATAAATTACACTGATAAAGATTTGAATAACCACTTAATTTAAACTCACCTATAATTCTCAAAAAAAATTTATTATACAAACCAGGAAAATTAAAACAACCGTGCCCCATATAATATGGATTGTCAGGTAAATTTCTCTCTTTCTCATCAAAAAACACCATAAAAACCTCCAAATTTTTAATTACTATAACATAAAGTAAACAAAAAGTCAAAAAAGAGATAGAATTATCTTTCTACCTCTACCATCTCATATGCCTCTATTACATCTCCAACTTTAATATCATTAAAATTAGAAATAGTAATACCACACTCTAAACCTTTTTTAACTTCTTTAACAGAATCCTTCTCTCTTTGAATAGAACCAATCTCACCATCATACATAACGACACTATCACGTATAACGCGAGCCTTAGAATCTCTCTTAATAACACCATCATTAACTAAAGATCCAGCAATAGTTCCAACCTTAGAGAACTTAAATAATTGTTTAACAGTCGCACTACCAATAATTTTTTCCTCATAAACAGGATCTAACATACCTTTCATAGCAGCTTCCATATCTTCAACCGCCTTATAAATGATATCATAAAGGCGAATATCTACACCTTGCTGAGTCGCATAATCCTTAATAGAATTATTAGGTCTAATATTAAACCCAATAATGATTGCTCCAGTAGCCTTCGCAAGAACTATATCACTTTCGGTAATTGCACCAACACTACTTCTAATAACATTAACACGAACTCCATCAACTTCTATCTTCTCAAAAGAATTCTTAACAGCTTCAGCAGAACCATTAACATCAGCCTTAACTATTACATTAATTTCCTTAACACCCTCTTGAATCTTAGAGAATAAATCATCTAAAGAAACAGCCTTAGGAGCATTATCTCTTACCTTAGCTTGACTCTTTCTCTCTTCACCAATACTACGAGCTTGTTTTTCAGTTTCAAAAGCCATAAACTTATCACCAGCAGTAGGTGTGTCATTAATACCTGTAATAAATACTGGAGTTCCAGGTAAAGCACTAGTAATTTCCCCGCCTAAATCATTCTTAAGAGTCCTTATCTTACCATAAGCATTACCAACAACAATTGGGTCACCTAATCTTAAAGTACCATTTTGAATCAAAACAGTAACAACAGGTCCTAAATGCTTATCAAGTCTAGACTCAATAACAGTTCCCATAGCATATCTATTTGGATTAGCTCTGTAATTTTGTAATTCAGCAACTAATAAAATATTTTCTAATAATTGATCAACACCAGTACCATTTAAAGCAGAAATCTTAGTGTAAATAGTATCTCCGCCCCATTCTTCTGGAGTTAAACCATATTCAGTTAATTCAGTCATAACACGTTCAGGATTAGCACCAGGCTTATCAATCTTATTAATTGCAACTAAAATAGGAACATTTGCAGCCTTAGCATGATCTATAACCTCTTTAGTTTGAGGCATAACACCATCATCAGCAGCAACAATTATAATAATAATATCAGTAATTGAAGCACCACGTGCTCTCATCTCAGTAAATGCCGCATGACCTGGAGTATCAATAAAAGTAATTAACTTATCATTACATTTAACTTGATATGCACTAATAGCTTGAGTAATTCCACCAGCTTCACCAGAAGCAACAGAACTCTTTCTAATAGTATCAAGTAAAGTTGTTTTACCATGATCAACATGTCCCATAATAGTTACAACAGGAGGACGACTTACTAAATCCTCTTCATTATCAATAACTTCAAAATTTTCAAAATTAACAACGTCAGTAGTCTCTTCACGACGTAATTCTTTATTATAATCTAAAACCAATAATTCAGCATTTTCATAACTAATACTATTATTATTAGTAGCCATAATACCTAAACTAAATAATTTTTTAATTAAATCAGCACTCTTAACACCAATTCCATTAGCAAGATCACTAACAGTCATGCCTTCCTTAAAAATAACAAAATTATCATTATTAACAACAGTATTAGAAATAAGTTTTTCCTTATTCTTATACATTTCTTTCTTCTTAAATGCTAAATCTTTCTTACTTTTAACACCATTGTCATTCTTTTTCTTTAACTTTTGCTTACCAGCATTAACCTCAATATTCTTGCTACTAGCAACATCTTCTGCAAACTCTTCTGTTTCATCAATAATATCTTCATCATCTAAATTATTATCTAATATAATTATATCTTCTTCCTCTAATAAATCATCCACTGAAGTTACATTTATACCTAACTCTTTACACTTTTTAAGTACATAATCAACAGTTCTATTAACATCACTTGCATACTCTTGTACACTCATCATATTAAGCACCTCCTTATAATTTTATAACTATATCTCTACCTGCCATTTCATATTCTCTATAAGTAACACCACAATTATCAAACATCATACGAGAAGCACGACAACCATCACTATCATGATACTTATCACTTAAATAAATAACTTCCTTAATACCTGATTGAATAATTGCCTTAGCACACTCATTACAAGGAAACAAAGTAACATATACTCTAGCTCCTTTAACACTAGTTGGACAATTCAAAATCGCATTCAATTCAGAATGACATACATAAGGATACTTAGTCTTTAAATTTTCCCCTTCTCTACCCCAAGGCATAATATCATCAGATAAACCAGTAGGAGCACCATTATAACCCATAGATAAAATCTTATTATCATCATTTACTATACATGCACCAACACGAGTACTAGGATCTTTACTTCTCTCACTAGAAAGAATCGCAATTCCCATAAAATATTGATCCCATGTAATATAATCATTTCTTTTCATTAAACCAACTTCCTTAACTCATCAAAAACACTATCAGGTACTTCAACCTCAAGAATTCTATTCAAAACTTTAGTATTATATGCCTTTTCAAAAACAGATAAATCACGTTTCAAATAAGCACCTCTACCATTAGCCTTACCAGTAGAATCAACTATTACATCTCCTTCAGGAGTTCTAACAACACGAACTAACTCGCCCTTAGGTAACTTCTCACGAGTAACAACACAACTACGCATTGGGATTTTTTTAGTCTTCATAAATATTTATACCCATTTCCTTTGCTTGATCATAAGTTTTAACATCAATCTTATAATGAGTCAAACGAGCAGCAAGTTTAATATTAGAACCCTTCTTACCAATAGCTAAAGATAAATTATCATTATCAGTAACAACTAAAGCTTCATTCTTTTTCTCATCAGTAATAAATACATGAATATTCTTAGCTGGACTTAAAGCATTCTCAATAAACTTAGAAGCATCATTATCATATAAAACTAAATCAACCTTTTCACCATTTAATTCCTTTAATATATTAGCAATTCTCATTCCTCTCTCACCAATACAAGAACCAATTGCGTCAACTCTGTCATTAGTAGATTCTAAAGCAACCTTAGTTCTATTACCAGCATCTCTTGCGACACTATGAACTAATATAATACCTTCATTAATTTCAGGAATCTCTAACTCAAATAATCTCTTAACAAAACCATAATGACATCTAGAAAGTAAAATAGTACATCCTTTACTACCATTATCAACTTTTGTTATATAAACTTTGATATTAGAACCCATTTTAATAGTTTCACCTGGAATGATTTCAGTCTTAGGTAAAATACCTTGAGTCTTACCTAAATCAATATAATAATTACGAGCATCTTCCATTTCTACAGTACCACTAACAAGTTCATCTTGTTTATCACCAAACTCTTCTGCAATACTATTTCTTTCAGCCTCACGAATCTTTTGAATAACAACTTGCTTAGCAGTAGCAGCAGCAACTCTACCAAAATCTTTAGGAGTAACTTCTTCCCCAATAGTCTCTCCAACTTCAATACCAGGAACAATCTCTCTTGCTTCAGTTAAAGGAATATGAATTCTTTCATCAAATATAAATGGCTCTTTTCCTTCACCATCTTCTTCACTATCATTCTCTTCATCAAGTAAATTCCATTCTTCTAATTCCTCATAATTATCAGGAACAACAGTTCTAAATGAATAAACAGAAATTTCACCTGTTTCCTCATTAATGTCAACACGAACATTACTTAAAGAATGATAATTCTTCTTATAAGCACTAGTTAAAGCAAGACGCATAGCTTCATAAATAACATCTTCACTAATTCCCTTTTCTTTAACAAGTACAGCTATAGCTTTTTTAAACTCTTTACTATCCATACTATTCTCCCTTCCCCATAGAACAAACATCTAAAATATAACTTTCCTCAATTGGATCTGCTTCATCCAAAATAGGATTAATAAGTCTAGTAACTAAAGAACAATCATCAACATCAATAATACCATCCTTATCAATAATCACTCTCAAAAAATAACAATTACCTTCCTTAACGTATAATACATCTTCTAACCTGTAACCATTAGAAGTAATAGTATCACTAATTAAATTTCTAACAATACTAGCCTTATCCATAAATACCTCCTTAATTTTAAAGAGTGGATTTTAAGCCACTCTTCTTTCGAAATACATAAGTATTATAT
>JAGKUT010000073.1 GCA_021152765.1 Actinomycetes bacterium | reverse complement strand
GTAGTAAACGGAATGTTAATAAGGTTTCTTACTGTAAAGAATATATTAGATATTAGGCCAATTATTGCTGATATTGCGATGGTTGTTATTGTTGGTGCTTTTGGATATTTAATTAAGCCTAAGAAGAGATTTTTATATTATTTAATATGGAGTATAATTTATTCTTTAATATGTATTATTAATTCTATGTATTATACCAATTATTTATCTTATTCTTCAATTTCTTTAATTGCGACTTCTTTTTTAATTGTTGATGTTGGGGACGCAATTGTTGAGAATGTTATGGAGGTTAAAGATTTTTGTTATTTATGGCAAATATTAATGCTTGTTTTTGTTCATATAAAATTATGTAGGAAGAAATATTATGATAATCTTATTTTATATAAACATATCTTTTTAAAGACATTATTAGGCGGGTTTTCATTTTTGTTAATTTTTATGTGTACTTTGAATGCTTCTGATATTGGTAGGATAACTAAGCAGTGGAATAGGGAATATATTGTTATGAGATATGGTATTTATACTTATCAGTTTAGCGATATATTTGCTTCTTTAACTCCAACAATTAATAGTATGTTTGGTTATGATAGAAATGCTAAATTATTTAGGGATTATTATAGTAGTAATAGCTATGTTCGTACCGAAAATGAGTATTCTAATATTTTTAGAGATAAGAATGTTTTAGTTATTCATGGTGAGAGTATTCAACAGTTTACTATGGATACTAGTATTAATGGTGTACAGTTAACTCCTAATTTGAATAAGCTTGCTAGTGAAGGTATTTATTTTAATAATTTTTATGCTGAAGAGAGTGTTGGTACTAGTAGTGATTCTGAGTTTACTTTTTCTACTTCTTTACTTCCTGCTACTAGTGGTACTGTCGCTATTAATTATTGGGATAGGGATTATCCTACTATTCAAAAGCAGTTTAAGAATATGGGATATTATGTATTTAGTATGCATGGTAATAATTGTTCTTTCTGGAATAGAAATTTATTTCATCAATCTTTTGGTTATGATAAGTTTTATTGTCATACTGATGCTTATGATATTGATGAAACAATTGGTCTTGGATTATCTGATAAGTCTTTCTTTAAACAATCTATCCCTTATTTGAAAGAGATTAATGCTAATAATGAGAAGTGGTATGGTACTATGATAATGCTTACCAATCATACCCCATTTTCTTATATTGGTGATTATAGTGATTTAGATGTTACTTATAATTATGAAACAGTTGAAAATGGTAAGGTTGTTAAGAAGTCTTCTCCTTATTTAGAGGGTACTGTTTTGGGTAATTATTTTAAGTCTGTTCATTATGCGGATCAGGCTATTGGTCAATTGATCAAGGATATGGATAAAGAGGGTTTACTTGATAATACTGTTGTTGTTATTTATGGTGATCATGACGCTAAAATAAAGAAGTCAGAGTATGAATATTATTATAATTATGATTATAAAACAAATTCAGTTTTAGATAAAAATGATCCTAAGTATCATGAAGTAACAGATTATGAATATGAAGTTAACAGAAAGGTTCCTTTTATTATTTGGACAAAGGATAAAACTATTAATTTAAAGAGTAGTAAAATAGGTGGAATGATTGATGTAATGCCTACAATGGGTAATTTATTTGGTTTTGATAGTAAGTATGCATTGGGTCATGATTTATTTAGTGTTAATGATAATTTGATTGTTTTCCCTGATGGTAATTGGATTACTGATAGAATGTATTATAATAGTCAAAAAGAGGAAGCTTTGGTTTTTGATTCTGATCCTATTAGTGTTGATTATATTGAAAGGAATAATGCGATTGCTGACGAGAAAATATCTGTTTCAAATTCTATTATTGTTTATGATATGATTAGAAGTTTAGAAAAGCAAAGTAATATTATGAAAAATGGAGGATAATATGAAGAAGAGAAGGGTTAAAAAAAGAATATTTGTTATACCATTTATTGTTATTCTTTTAGTGTTTTGTTATATTTATTTTATATATGGAAAGGGTAAAGATAAACCTGTTTCTAAGGAGATAGAGGTAATTGATTCTATTGATAATTTTGACTATGTTTTAAATGATAATGAGACTGAGTATTATAATGAAACTTTTAATTCTTTAAAAGAATTATTGAGTCAAGAAGATTATGAAAATAAGGATTATGCGGTTCTTATTGGTAAATTATTTTTAATAGATTTTTATGATTTAAATAATAAGGTTATGAAGAGTGATGTTGGTGGTACTCAATTTGTATATGCTCCTTATCGTGAGGATTTTGAAAAGGGTGCAATTGACAATGTATATAAGAGTGTTCAAAGTAATGTTTATGGTGATAGAAAGCAAGAATTGCCTGTTGTTAAGAGTGTAGAGAATACTGATTTAGAACTAAAATTATTTGAGTATAATGATGATATTGATTATGATGCATACTATTTAACTATGAATATTAGTTATGAAAAAGATTTAGGTTATCCTACTCAAGTTTTATTAGTTTTGATTCATAATGAGGATAAATTAGAAATAGCTAAAATGGAAACATTATAAAAAAGATTTAGAGTTTTTCTAAATCTTTTTAGTTTGTTGATATATTTGAGTTTGTATCTTCTGTTGTTGATATTAAGTCTTGAATGTTTTTATCTACTTCATCGTTGTTATTATTGTCATCATTGGTATTATTATCATTTGTATTATCGTTATCATTTGTATCATCGTTGATTGTTTTGTTGTCATCATCATCTTTAGGTGTTGTTTTATCATCGTCATCATCTATAATTGTTTTTTTGTATTCAGCAACGCTTACTGTCATGCTTCCTGCATATTGTGCGTCCATTCCACTTGGAAGGCTTTGTGTCATTACTTCTCCGTCTAGGCTTTTTGAGTTTGTTTCAACTTTATTTATTGTTAATGTTATTCCTCTAGAGTTACAGTAACTTTGTACTTCACTAATGTCTCTTCCTACAAATGATGGTAGTAGTGATAGGCTATAGTCACTATAGTTTCCTTTTCCTATTACTCTTGGTTCATATTCATCATTTATATCAAAGTCGTATGATTTTATTATTGTTTCTTCTTTAAGTCCTAGGTTTACTTTCATTGCGTCGCTTATATCTTCTATACTACCTCTATATGGTACGAAGTTATATAGTGATAGTCCTGAGCCTGTATCGTTTATTCCATCGTAGTCAACTATCATTTGGTCGTATCCGCTTAGATACATTCTTTCAAATCCGATTAGGCTTGATAGGTCTGTTGTATCGCTTGTATTTTTTAGTAGTATATCTTTTGCGATGTTATAGAATGACAGTATGTTTTCAGTTGTCATATTTGTTTCCATGCTATTACTTATGTTATTTAACATTTCATAGAATGTATCTACTGAGTTAATGTTTTTAATTTTGTTTAGCATTCCTTGTATTACTAGTTGTTGATTTTGTCCTCTTACGAAGTCGTTACTATTATAATTTGTCCATTCCCAACTACAGTATTCTGTCCATGGGTGACGATTACGAGCAAGTGCAAGTGCTTGTTCTCCGTTTAGTGTTTGTAGTCCTTCTCTTACATATACTGTACTGTTTCCAAATTCTCTTTTACTATTTTGTTCACAGAAACTATATGGTACATCTACATCAATTCCTCCAAGTGTGTCTACTATTTTTACAACACCTGCGAAGTTGATTTTTACATAATAGTCTATATCAATGTCAAACATGTTTTCAATTGTTGACATCATACATGATTCACCATACCAAGCGGCGTGAGTTATTTTGTTTTTCTTTTGTCCTGCAAAGCATGTTATTGGTGTATATGTATCTCTTGGTATACTTAACATTGTTGCATTTAATGTTTTTGGATTAAATGTTATTAGAACTAGTGAATCTCCATTGAATGAACTTCCTTTTATTTCTTCATTTTCTGAGTCTACTCCCATTAGTAGTATTGTGAATGGTTCATCTAGGTTTTTTGTGTTTAATGTTTTTTGTACTTTAATATTTTTGTCTTTTGTATATATTATCTTTGTTTGTTCTTTTAATTTTTCTAATCCTTGTATATTTGCGAATAGTATTGAATAGTTTGTTGGTAGGAATATAGCGTTTATCTTTTCATCTAGTAATGCGTTTATCATGTCAAGATAGTTATTGTATTCTATTAGTTCATTGTTAAGGTTGTTTTCTTTTATTATCTCTTGTGGTATTTGATATCCATCTATACTTTCTTTATCTGATAGTATTCCTATTTTTTCGTCTGTTATATCATTTATATCGTTTATTTCGCTATCTATTCTTGTTACTATACTTGATGAATATGTCTGTGATGTTGCGCTTATATTAGCGATTGCATTATATATTTTTTTGATATTATATCCTATAGCAATTATTACTGCTGAAATAATTATTGATATTATTGTTATTATTATTGTTTTTGTTTTTTTCTTTTTAAATATGTTTTTGATTATTGTTTTTATAAATAGTACTGAAAGTATTATTAGAAATACTATTATTCCGATTCTTAGTGGTGTTTCAATGCTTTCTAATAGTATTAGCCCATAACTGAAATAGCCTATACTTACTGACAGTATTAATATATTAAATATTAGAAGTGTTAGACTTATTTTATCTTTGGTTAATTTTTTCATATTTTCCTCCTATTATTAACGCTACAAAAATACTTACTGCTGGTGTTATAAGTATGTGTCCTGAGAATAGTGCAAGTAGTAGTATTAGTATAATGCTTGTTTTTAATTCAGTGTTTTCAAGTGTTTTTTCTTTAGTTTTTAGTTTTTTTATTATATTTGGAAGTAGTATACTGAAGAAAATTACGAATCCTATTATTCCATTTCTATAGAATATTTCTGCATAGTCTATTTCTATTGTTTTAGTGCTTACAGACTCTGTTCCATAGTTTTCTATGTATCCGATTCCAAATGTTTTTTCTAGTACATTAGCTTTTAAATAGTTTTTATTTGTATTTTTTAAGAATGTTAGTCTTTGACTAAATACGAAG
>JAGKUT010000072.1 GCA_021152765.1 Actinomycetes bacterium | reverse complement strand
ATAAAGAAAAACAAGAAAAAATAAGTCACTAATTTACAATACTAAATATTTTTGATATACTTAATGTGAGGTGGATAATATGAGCGTTAAAATAGAAAGAATAAATAGTAATATGGTAAAAGAAATAAGCTATTTATTACAAACTGAAGTAAAGAATCCAAATATAAAATTTGTAACAATAACAGATGTAAAAGTAACAAATGATTTAAGCTATGCAAAAGTATATTTCACAGTATTAAATGAAGAATATAAAAAAGAAACACTACAAGCACTTAATCAAGCAAGTGGATTTATTAGAAAAAAACTATGTGAAAGAATTGACATAAGACATATGCCAGAACTAGAATTTATATATGATGAATCAATTGAATATGGTCAAAACATTGAAAAAATAATAGAAGACTTAAATAAATAATTGAATTATAATATATTTTATGATATAGTATATACATATTTAGTGAGGAAGAATACCTTAGTTATATAATTGGTAATAAGAAAATTAGTGGTAGATGAAAACTAATCAAGATTATATAATAAAATACATATTTGGAGCTAAAACGAAAAGTCGCGTTAAGACATAAGAGCATACAACACTATGGAAGTAAGGTGGTACCACGATCATATCGTCCTTACATTTATGGTGTTTTTTTATTTAAAAGGAGGTAATATGATAAAAAAACTAATATTTGATTTAGATAATACACTAATAATGTGGAAAGATGAATATCTAAATGCACTTAAAGAAACATTAAAAAAATATAACATAAATGAAGATCCAAATTATGTAAACGATTTTATAGATAATTATGAAGACTATTATGATAAATATGATAAACAAAATATGTTAGACCATATAAATAATAATATAAAAGAAAAACTAAGTATGGACTTCATGAATGATTTTTTAGAAAAAATAGGATACATGAGTGAACCAGATGAAGAAGTAATAGATACACTAGAATATTTATCAAAAAAATATGAATTAGTAGTATTAACAAATTGGTTTAAAGAGCCACAAACAAATAGATTAAAAACAGCTAAAATAGATAAATACTTTAAAGAAATATTTGGCGGAGAAGATTATATAAAACCACAAAAAGAAGCATTCTTAACAGCAGCAGGTGAAACACCAGTAGAAGAATGTATAATGATAGGTGATAGCTATACACTTGATGTAATGGGAGCCTATAACGTAGGTATAAAACCAATATTTATGAATCCAAAACATAAAGAAAATAAAAATAATTTTAAAGAAATAGAAAAACTAAGTGATTTAAAAAATATATTATAGGAGGTAATTATGGAAATAAATAAATATATTGATCACACAAACTTGAAAGCATTCGCAACTCATGAAGATATTAAAAAACTATGTGAAGAAGCACGTAATAATCATTTCGAAACAGTATGTGTAAATCCATACTATGTAAGCTACGCAAAAGAAGAACTAAAAGGCTCAAATGTAGGCGTATGTACAGTAATAGGATTTCCATTAGGACAAAATATTACTGCAGTAAAAGAATATGAAGCAATAACTGCTATAGAAGATGGAGCAGACGAAATAGATATGGTTATAAATATAGCTGCATTAAAAGACAAAGACTATGACTATGTAAAAAAGGAAATAGAAGACATTAGAGACGCAATAGATGGACATACATTAAAAGTAATAATAGAAACATGTTACTTAACGAGTGATGAAATTATAAAAATGACTAATATATGTAATGAAACATTCGTAAACTTTATTAAAACATCAACAGGCTTCGGAACAAAAGGAGCACAATTAGAAGATGTAGAACTAATAAATAAACACAAAAGCGAAGTACTAGAAATAAAAGCAAGTGGTGGAATTAAAACGAGTGATGACGCAATTAAATTCATTAATGCTGGAGCTACACGTTTAGGAACAAGTAGTGGAGTAGAAATAATGAAAAACTGTAATTGTGAACATGATTGTGATTGCCATGATCATGACCACAAATGTGAACATGAAAATTGTAAATGCAAAGGAGAATAAATATGAAACTATATGATGAATTAAAATGGAGAGGACTAATAAAAGATGTAACAAGCCCAGAACTAGAAGAAAAATTAAATAATGGAGGAATGACATTCTATATTGGAACAGATCCCACTGCAGACTCAATGCACATAGGACACCTATCATCATTCCTTATATCAAAAAGATTAAAAGACGCTGGACATAATCCAATACTATTAGTTGGAGGAGCAACAGGACAAATAGGTGACCCAAGACCAACAACAGAAAGAGCAATGATTACTAAAGAAGAAGTAGCTCATAACTTTGAATGCTTAAAAGAACAAGCAGAAAGAATATTTGGATTTGAAGTAGTAAATAACTACGATTGGATAAAAGACATAAATACAATAGACTTTTTAAGAGACTACGGAAAATACTTTAATATTAACTACATGCTAGATAAAGATATAATAAGAAGAAGACTAGACTCAGGAATAACATTTACAGAATTTTCATACATGATACTACAATCACTAGACTTCCTACACTTACATGAAACAAGAGGAGTAAACTTGCAAGTTGCAGGATCAGATCAATGGGGAAATATTACAGCGGGAGTAGACCTAATCAGAAAAAAAACTGGTGATGAAGTATATGCCTTCACAATGCCATTAGTAACAACAAAAGATGGAAAAAAATTCGGTAAATCAGAAGGAAATGCACTGTGGCTAGATAAGAATAAAACATCTTCATACGAACTATATCAATACTTAGTAAATGTAGAAGATGAAATGGTAATAGACTATTTAAAAATATTTACATTCTTATCAAAAGAAGAAATAGAAAATATTGAAAGAGAACATAAAGAACATCCAGAAGAAAGACTAGCACATAAAACATTAGCAAAAGAAATAATCACATTTATCCACGGAGAAGAAGAATACAATAAAGCAATTAAAATTTCAAAAGCACTATTTAGCGGAAACATAAAAGAATTAAACGCAAAAGAAATAGAAGCAGGATTTAAAGATGTTCCAAGTTTTAATATAACAGATAATGTATCTTTAATAGACATGTTAGTAAATAATGGTATCTGTCAAAGTAGAAGAGAAGCAAGAGAATTTTTAAATGCTGGATCAATAACATTAAATGGTGAAAAAGTTCAAGATGAAAATATGATAATAAATAAAGAATCAGCAATAGAAAATAAATTTGTTGTTGTAAGACGTGGAAAGAAAAAATATTATTTAGGAAAATTTGAAGCTTAAGTTAAATACTTAAGCTTTTTAAATACAAAAAAACAGATAAAATATTATCTGTTATAGAATTCAACGATTAATGATTCATTAATATCAGCATTTAATTCGCTTCTTTCTGGTAATCTTACGAAAGTACCAGCCATTTTAGCTTCATCGTATGAAACGAATTCAACACGATTATGTAATGCTTCTAATGAAGATTTAACGATTGCTAATTCTTTATCTGTATCTTTTAGTGAAATAACATCGCTTGGCTTACATCTGTAAGAAGGAATATCAACTTTTTTACCATTTACAGTAACATGACCATGGTTAACTAATTGTCTTGCACCACGACGAGTAGTAGCAAATCCAATTCTATAAACTAGGTTATCTAAACGACTTTCTAGTAATTTTAAGAAGTCTTCACCATGAACACCTTTTAATTTACCAGCATCATTAAAGATACTTCTAAATTGTTTTTCACTTAAACCATACATAAATCTAACTTTTTGCTTTTCTTGTAATTGTTCACCATAGTTAGATAACTTTTTAGCACGCTTTTGTCCATGCATACCAGGAGCAAAAGGTCTCTTTAAATCTTTACCGTTTTCAAGAGTAGAAAAACCTAAACGACGAGATTTTCTATTACTTGGACCAGTATATCTTGACATAAATTCTCCACCTTTCCTAAATGAATAGTGGCCAATAACAAAATTGCAGGGTGTATTATTTAAAATATATCCGCCTTGCAGCTAGGTAAATATTACCCCTATAGGTAATAAACACATTGCAATTCCTTATTAGCGCTGCCTAATCACTGCGAATAATTATATTATGAAAACAAAGAATTGTCAATATATAACTAATAAAAAAGACAATAATCGTGAAAAAAATACAAAAATATTTCAAAAAATTATAAAAGTATGATAAAATGGTAATAGTATAGAATAAAGAGGTGTTTACATGAATGTGACATTATTTCTAATTAGTATGTATGTATTAGCTGGAATAAGTATTATTGTAGTGTTAAATATAATGCAAAGTTTTAAAAATAAAAAAATAAAAAAAGAACTTGAACAATTAGAAATTCAAAAAAATGAAATTGACTCATCCCCAATAACACCAGAACTATCAAAAATAGAATCATATTTAAAAAATGATAAATTAGAAGTAATGTATAGTGGCTGGAAAACAAGATTAGAAGATATAAAAGAAAATCAAATACCAAAAATCAGCGATTTATTATTAGATGCGGAATACTCAATGAAACAATCAGATTATAAAAATACAATGTTAAAAATCGCAAAACTAGAAATGGAAATATATAAAGTAAGGACAAGTTCTCAATTTTTATTAAATGAAATTAAACAAATAACAACATCAGAAGAAAAAAATAGAGGGATAATAACAAAACTAAAAGCAAAATATAGAACATTATTTCAAAAATATGTTGAATCAAAAGGTGAATTTGGAGAAATCGCAAAATCAGTTGATCTACAATTTGAAAATATAAGTAAGAGATTCGAAGACTTCGAAAAAGCAATGGAAAATAACGATTACATGGAAGTTACTAACATAATAAAAGCAATAGATGAAATGTTAGAACACATGGAAGTAATACTAGAAGAAGTACCAGTAATAGTAATAATGGCAACAAATATACTTCCTAAGAAAATAAAAGAAGTAGAAAAAACATATGAAGAAATGGAGAAAAAAGGTTATCCACTAGATTATCTAAATGTAGAATATAATATTGAAGAAGCAAATAAAAAAATAATTGATGTAATGGATAGAACTAGGGTATTAAATCTAGAAGATGGACTATTTGAACTAAAAGTATTGATGGAATACTTTGATACAGTATTTGATGACTTTGAAAAAGAAAAAATAGATAAAACAAGTTATGAGGATTCAAATAAGAAATTCCAAGAAAAATTAAATAAAACAAATAAATTAGTAAATGAAATATTTAGTCA
>JAGKUT010000071.1 GCA_021152765.1 Actinomycetes bacterium | reverse complement strand
TTCATACGTGCAACTAACTTTCTTAATTCTCTAATTCTTGAAGGTTTTTCAAGATTACCAGTAGCTTGACTTAAACGTAAGTTAAATAATTCTTCTTTATATTCTTCAATTTTAGCTAATATTTCTTCATTAGTTAAATTTCTAATTTCATTATTTTTCACGTGTCTCACCACTTTCTTTCTTTACAAATTTACATTTGATAGGAAGTTTGTGCATAGCAAGTCTTAAAGCCTCACGAGCAACATCTTCAGTAACTCCACTTATTTCAAACATAATCTTATTTTTCTTAACAACTGCAACCCAAACTTCTGGTTGACCTTTACCTTTACCCATACGAGTTTCTAGAGGTATCTTAGTTAAAGATAAATGAGGGAAAATATTAATAAATACTTTACCACCACGCTTCATGTAACGAGTCATCGCAACACGAGCAGCTTCGATTTGTTGTTGAGTAATCCAAGCTCCTTCACAAGCTTGAAGACCATACTCACCAAAACTTAACTTAGTATTTCCTCTTGAAACACCATCATAGTGTAATCTATGTGGACGACGGTATTTAGTTCTTTTTGGAATGACTGCCATCTACATTACCTCCCTTGTTCTTTTTCTCAGGAAGGATTTCTCCTTTATAAATCCATACTTTAACACCGATTTTACCATAAGTAGTATCAGCTTCCTTATGAGCATAATCAATATCAGCTCTTAAAGTATGAAGAGGAATATTTCCTTCAGTATAACCTTCAGTTCTTGCCATATCAGCACCAGCTAAACGACCAGAAACTGCAGTTTTAATACCCTTTGCTCCAGCTTTCATAGCGTTTCTAATAGCTCTCTTTTGAGCAATTCTAAATGAAACACGATTTTCAATTTGATGAGCAATGTTTTCAGCAACTAATGCTGCAACAACATCAGGGTTCTTAATTTCCATAATAGAAATTTGAACATCTTCGTTAACTAACTTAGATAATTCTTTTTTTAGTTTTTCAATTTCATCTCCACCATGACCAATAACTACGCCAGGTTTTGCTGTATTGATGATAACATCAGTCTTTTTACTAGTTCTTTCAATTAAAATACTAGCAACTGCTGCATCTTTTAATTTCTTAGATAAAAATTTACGAATTTTAACATCATTATTTAAAAACTTAGCGAAATCTTTGTTATCTGCATACCATTTAGATTCCCATGTTTTATTGATGCCAATTCTAAGTCCTATTGGACTAACCTTTTGACCCACGAGTTTTCCTCCTTTGTATTATTTTTCACTCACTACTATTTTAATGTGACTTGTTCTTTTCTTAATTGGATCTACGTGACCACGAGAACCAAATTTCATTCTTTTCATTGTTTGTCCTTCGTTAACAATTGCTTCCTTAACAAATAAACTTTCTTTCTTAAGTCCCATGTTATTTTCAGCATTTGCAACAGCAGAAACTAAAACTTTTCTTGATATTCTAGCTGATTCCTTGTTAATATTCTTTAAAATCTTATCAGCTTCAATAACATTCTTACCACGTATTAAATCTATAACTAAACGAGCCTTACGAGGTGCAATTCTAACTCCCTTTGCAATCGCTACTGCTTCCATTTTAGTCCTCCTTCCCGGTATTATTTCTTATCTTTATTTTCGCCGTGTCCACCAAACTTACGAGTTAAAGCAAACTCACCTAATTTGTGTCCAACCATGTCTTCTGTAACATATACAGGAATAAATTCCTTACCATTATGAACAGCAAATGTAAGTCCTATAAATTCAGGGTAAATTGTTGAACGACGAGACCAAGTTTTAATAACTTCTTTTTTACCTGATTCATTTACCTTAGCAACCTTAGCTAATAAGTTCTTATCAGCAAAAGGTCCTTTTTTTAAACTTCTAGCCATTATCTTTACGACCAACTGGTGTACGTCCTTCACCACCACCATGAGGGTGATCATTAGGGTTCATAACAGATCCTCTTACATGTGGTTTAATACCCATATGTCTTTTACGACCTGCTTTACCAATATTAACTAATTCGTGATCAGCATTTCCAACTTCACCAATAGTAGCACGACAAGTACTTAATACTTTACGAACCTCACCACTAGTTAAACGAATTAATGTATATCTTCCTTCACTTCCTAATATTTGAGCACTAGAACCAGCAGAACGAACGATTTGTCCACCTTTACCAGCCTTTAACTCAATATTATGAACTAAAGTACCTTCAGGAATATTTCCTAGTTCAAGTGTGTTACCAACTTTAATATCAGTTTTAGCACCACTTTCAACTTTATCCCCAACTTTTAATCCTTTTGGAGCAATGATATATCTCTTTTCTCCATCAGCATATTTAATTAAAGCAATGTTAGCAGTTCTATTTGGATCGTATTCGATAGAAGCAACAGTTCCAATAACGCCATCCTTATCTCTCTTGAAATCGATTAAACGATATTTTCTCTTAGCTCCACCACCACGATGTCTTAGAGTAATTCTACCTTGATTATTACGTCCACCATTCTTCTTTAAAGTTACTAATAAAGATTTCTCTGGAGTACTACTTGTAATTTCTTCATTAACTAACTTAGACATATTTCTAGTTCCGTTAGTCATTGATTTAAAAGTTTTAATCGCCATATATACCCTCCTTTATTAAAGTTCAATAGAACTTCCTTCACTTAACTTAACAATTGCTTTTTTAACTTTGTTAGTCTTACCAACGTAACGACCAACTCTTTTTTTCTTAGGTTTAACGTTAACAGTGTTAACTTTTTCTACCTTAACGTTGAATATTTTTTCAACAGCTTGTTTGATTTGTGTCTTATTAGCTTTAACATCAACACTAAATACTATAGTATTATTGTTTTGAGCTAAATCAGAACTCTTTTCAGTAATAATTGGTGCTTTAATAACATCTCTATAATTACTCATTAAACAAGCACCTCCTCTATCATCTTGATAGCTTTTTCAGTAACAATCATGTAGTCAGATGAAATAATATCTAAAACATTAATTTCATTAGCTTCTAATAAAATAACATTATTTAAATTACGAGTAGCTAAAACCATGTTTTCATCTAATTCATCAACAACGATTAATACGTTCTTGCTAACTTTTAAATTATTTAAAATTCCAACAACTTCTTTAGTCTTAGAACTTTCTAACTTGAATGAATCAACAATAACTAATTCATTATCGATTGCCTTATAAGCTAAAGCAGACTTTAAAGCTAATCTTCTTTCCTTACGATTCATTTTCTTATCGTAATCTCTTGGATGTGGTCCAAATACAACTCCACCATGTCTCCAATGTGGTGCACGAGTAGATCCTTGACGAGCTCTACCAGTTCCTTTTTGTCTCCATGGTTTAATTCCTCCACCACTTACTTCACTACGTGTTTTAGTACTTGCTGTACCTTGTCTTAAAGAGTTTCTTGATAATGTAATTGCGTCATATAATACCGCATCATTAGGTTCAATAGCCCATAATTCTTTATTTAAAGAAATATCACTAGTTTTTTCACCTTTAATATTTAAAACAGATAATTTACCCATTTAAAATTCCTCCTATTCAGCACTTTCTGTAGCTGCTTCAGCAACTTCTTCAGTACTTACTTCAGTTTCAACTGGAGTTACTTCTTCAACATAAGAATTTAATTCTTCTGCTGGATTAACTTTTCCAGGGTTCTTAACTGAAGTCTTAATGATAACTAATGACTTTTTAGGTCCTGGTACGTTACCTTTAACTAAAATTACATTATTTTCTTTATCAACTGAAACAATCTCTAAATTTTGAATTGTAACAGTTAAAACTCCCATATGTCCTGGTAATTTCTTACCTTTAAATACACGCATTGGTCTCATAGTACCCATTGATCCAGGTCTTCTGTGATAATGTGAACCATGTCCCATAGGTCCTCTACTTTGTCCGTGTCTCTTAATAACACCTTGGAACCCATGACCTTTTGTAGTTCCTGTAACATCAACAACTTCTCCAGCTTCAAAAATATCACATGAAATTTCTTGACCTAAAGAATAATTGCTAATTTCTACACCTCTAATTTCTCTAAAGAAGCGCTTAGGTGTAGTGTTTGCCTTATTGGTATGACCAATAGAAGCTTTAGTCGCTAACTTTTCTCTCTTTGTATCAAATCCTAATTGAACAGCCTCATAACCATCATTTTCAATTGTCTTAATTTGAGTAACAACATTAGGTTCAACTTCAATAACAGTTACAGGAATCAATTTACCAGATTTAGTAAATACTTGAGTCATTCCTAATTTACGACCTAAGATTCCTTTTTTCATAAATTTTCCTCCTATTATAATTTAATTTTGATATCAACACCACTTGGAATATCTAAATGAGTTAATGCCTCAATAGTCTCCTTACTTGGATTGATAACATCAATAAGTCTTTTGTGTGTTCTTTTTTCGAATTGTTCACGAGAATCTTTATACTTGTGAACAGCTCTTAAGATAGTAATCTTTTCTACTTCAGTTGGAAGCGGAATTGGACCACTAACTTCACCACCAGTTCTTTTTACAGTTTCAATTATTTTAGCACAAGCATTATCTAATGTTTTGTGTTCAAAAGCTTTCAACTTAATACGAACTTTAGTATTAGCCATATTGTATCCTCCCTTCGCCTATATCGAGTATAGACTTGCTCCGTGTAAAAACCTGATGCTAAGCATAAATTTCTTAACAACTTAACCTAGCGTATCAGCAACCTTACACATCCATGCATGCCACACATTCAAAATTATATCTCATTTGATAAGTAAATGCAACACTTTTTTACAATTTTTTAAAATTTGTTTAAAAAGAAAATAAGTAATACATTTCTGCATTACTTATTTAAAACTAATTTTCTTTATTCATAATATCTTATACTAACGGAATTCCTATTTAATGCCTCAATACTTGTATGATCAGCAAATTTAGTAATAATCCAATTTCCATTGTCATTTTTTTCAATAACAAAATCTGCATTAACATTAAATAAATCATCAGGAGAACACAATGATAAATCTGAAGGAGTTAATCTAAAATTCCAATCAAATTTACACGAAGCATTATCAGAATCAAAATCTGCATATATAAATTCAATAGAATAAGTAATCTTATCTTCTTGAATATCTAATACTTTTAAATTTTTATTGCCTGTATAATTAGTCAAAAAACCTTTTCCAGATGAAGCCAAACAATATAAACTTCCATCAATTTCTTTATAACCTGAATTAGTTACAGCTGCATTAACTATGTTCTGACTTAAAAATTCTAATAAATAATCTTTAACATCCTGAATAGAACTAAAATTACTTGCCTTATTGTATGTACCTTCATCTAAAACAATATTATTTTCATTTAATGAACGTCCACAAAAAGGTGATGTTGTTAAAACAGTACTTGAATAAAAAGAACTAGCCTTATCAAACATTAAATTACCAATATTCAAAGCATCTTCTTCTGACAATAATTTTTTATCATCAATAACTGGTGTATTATCTGTATTACCACTTACTGTACCATTATCCTTAATCTCACACTTAGTACATTTACTACAATCAACATACTTGTCTAATGCTTTATCAATAACAATAAAATCTACTAATGTAAAAATTGAACTAAATAAACATATTAATAATATACCTAAATTGGTATTAACCATCTTTCTTTCTTTTTTTTCCATAAATAATCCCTCTCTATTTTTTTACATAAAATTTATAATAACTATTTCCATATTTTTGCAATTCACCATCTATTACATTAAACCCAATAGATAAATAAATTGCACAAAATAAAGCAATAAATGCAATCCCCAAAGCAGTACCAACCTTAATATCTTTTAACTTCTTCATAACTAGTCCTCCTATTATCTAAATAATAGCACAAAATATTAAAAATATCAACAAAAAAAATGAGACAAAATATCTCACTTTTCAATTACTTAACAAATGGAAGTAAAGCCATAAAACGTGCTTTTTTAACTTCACCAGCAACATGTCTTTGATGTAATGCACAACATCCAGTTACTCTTCTTGGTAAAATCTTTTTTCTATCTTGACTAACATATTTAGAAATTACATCTACATTTTTATAGTCAACATCTTTACCAGCACACATTTGACATACTTTTTTCTTTTTTCTATAAAACTCTGCCATTATAATTCCTCCTCTTAATCTAAGAAGTTATCATCAATTGAAACACTATCACCAAAATCAGCAAAAGGATCATCAGATACATTTACCTCACTTGGAGCATCTTGATAATCATATGGACTAGGTCCAGCACTGTTAGAAGCACTATCATTACGAGTTCCTCTTCCCTCTAAGAATTGAACACTATCCGCAACTACATCAGTAGTATATCTACGATTACCATCCTTATCAGTATAACTTCCTGTCTGTAGTCTACCATCAACTGATACAAGTCTACCCTTATCTAGAAAATTACAAACATTCTCAGCTTGCTTTCTCCAAACAATGATATTAATAAAATCAGCCTCAGTTTGACCATCATTATTTCTAAAAGTTCTATTAACTGCAATACTAAATCTTGCATAAGGTAGATTAGCACTTGTATATCTAAGCTCAGGCTTAGCAGTTAATCTACCAACTAATGTTACTCTATTCATAAATTACCTCATTATTTTTCTTTGTTAATAATTAAATGTCTTATGATATTAGAATCAATTAAAGCTAAACGATCAAATTCTTTAACAGCTTTATCTTCAGCATCACAAGTAATTACAAAATAAAAACCAGTTTTGCAATCTTTAATTTCATAAGCTAATTCTCTTTGACCCATTTCTTCAACTTCAATATTCTTAGCTCCATCTTTCTTTAAAACATCTTGGAATTTTTTAGAAGTAGCTTTAACTTCATCTTCTCCAATAGTAGTTTTAACGATGAACATAATTTCATATTTCTTCATTATTCTACACCTCCCTTTGGTCTACCGGCTTAATAATAAGCAAGGAGTAATAAATACTCGAAAGAAATTATAGCAAATAAAAAGATATTTTACAATACCTTTTTCAAATATTTTATATTATATTTCCGAATAAACTCATAAATACTCTTAATACCTAAAGAAGCAAGAATAAATAATGAGACATGAATGAAATACATATACCTAGGTTGA
>JAGKUT010000070.1 GCA_021152765.1 Actinomycetes bacterium | reverse complement strand
GTAGATTTTGATCATTTTGTAACTTTTCAGTAACAATTGAATCTTTAATAGTATCCTTTAAATTTTCAATAGGCTCTTTTTCATTTTTCTTAACTAAATATATAATATGATATCCATATTGAGATTTAACAGGAGTAGTAGTATATTTTCCTTCTTCTAGATTATAAGCAGCATCATAGAATTCAGAAACATAATTCTCTTTTGTAACATTGTTAATAACACCACCGTTACTAGCACTAGCAGTATCACCTGAATTATCACGAGCTAATTGTTCAAAATCAGCACCTTGATTTAACATATTAATTAAATCGATTGCTTTATTATAAGCAGCTGTTTCTGCATCAGTTTTCTCTTGCTCAGTAGCTCCTTCCTTAACATCAGGAATAATTAAAATGTGTTTAACATTTAATTCCTCAGAAATTTTATCTTTATAATATTTTTCAATTTCTTTATCAGTTACATCTTCTTTTAAATAATTCTTAGTAATTTCATTCATCTTATAATCTGAAATTAAAACCTTTTTAAAATCATCTTCAGATGCATAACCAGCACTAGCTAAAGCTTGACTGAAATCCATTCCATATTGTTTATATTGTAATTTGTATTGAGAAATCATAGAATCTGCATAAACACTAGCAGCTTCATTATCCTCCATCTCTTTATTAGCAATATAAGAATCAACTAAATTAATTAAAGCGGATGTACCGTACTGTTCTTTCATTGCGTCATATAATTCATTTGCAGTAAAATCCTTACCATCAACAGAAGCAATAACTTCTTCACCATTGCTTAATTTAGGAGATTTACTACAACCAGTAAATACAACTAAAGCACACATAATACCTAAAACTTTCTTTTTCATGTTATCTCCCTTCAAGTATGTTCTTGTTCATACATAATATATAATATCAAAAAAAAAATAAAAAAACAAGAATTTGGGTATAACTAATCACATATTCTCGGGATTTACATAAAATAAGGTGAAAAGATAAAAAGGAGGATCGATATTATGTGTAATAATACAGGCGTATCTGGAGCAGCTATAGTACTAGTTCTATTTATTCTTTTAATAATTATACTTGGAGCTTATATTTAAGGAGGTAATATAATGTCGTGCGAAAAAAAATGTAATTCAAATTCGTCTTCATCCGGATATATAATCTTAATTGTTTTATATATCTTATTAGCGATTATATTAGGATCTTGGATTTGGTAAAAAAATAAAATACATGAGTATAACTTATGTATTTTTCTGTAAAGAAATGTAAATATGAATAAAAAATAAAAAAAAACTTTACTTTTTAATATAAAATATATATAATAATGGTAAGCAGTGGTAAAAAGTGGGGGAAAGTGGGTGATTTTACATGCTGATGGGAGAATATCGATATAATATAGATGAAAAAGGTAGATTAACAATACCATCTAAAATTAGATATGAACTAAAAGATTCATGTATAATCACAAGAGGTTTAGATAAATGTTTATTCGTTTACTCAGAAGAAGAATGGACAAACATTATAAAAAAATACCGAGAACTTCCTAACACAAAAGACGCTAGAAACTTCATGAGATTCTTTTTATCAGGTGCAAGTGTTTGCGAGTTTGATAAGCAAGGTAGAGTAAAAATAAGTGGACCATTACTAGAATATGCACACCTAGAAAAAGATTGCGTAATAATAGGAGTTAATGATCACTTAGAAATTTGGAGTAAAGAACTTTGGGATAACTTTATGACTGAAAACCTTGATGACTTATCAGATATTGCAGATAACCTATTTGGTTCGAATATTTAGGAGGAATTATGCATAAGAGTGTTTTACTTGACGAATGTCTAGAATATTTGAATATAAAAGAAGAAAGCATCATTGTTGATTGTACTTTAGGATACGGCGGTCATAGTAGTAATATATTAAAGAAAATTAAAAGGGGTTTTCTTTTCGCCTTTGATCAAGATGAAGAAGCAATTAATTCTAGTAAAAAACGTCTTGATGAAATATCCGATAACTACGAAATAATAAAATCAAACTTTGAAAACATAAAAGAAGAACTATATAAAAGAAATATTAAAAAAGTAAACGGGATTCTTTACGACATTGGAGTATCAAGCCCTCAACTAGATGAAGGAGATAGAGGATTTTCATTTCATAAAGACGCAAGACTTGATATGAGAATGGATACATCTAAACCATTCAGTGCATATAAATTAGTAAATACATATGAATACAAAGATTTAGTAAGAATATTTACAAACTATGGAGAAGAAAAATATTCGACTAGTATAGCTAGAAACATTATAAAAGAAAGAGAAAAAAAACCAATTGAAACAACATTAGAACTAGTTGAAATAATTAAAAATTCAGTTCCAGAAAAATATAAAAGAGAAAAACATCCAGCTAGAAAAGTATTTCAAGCAATAAGGATTGAAGTAAATAATGAACTAGGCGTATTTGAGCATAGCTTAAAAGATGCATTAGACCTAATAGATATTAATGGTAGAATCTGTGTAATAACATTTCATTCATTAGAAGATAAAATCTGTAAAGATATATTTAAGAGCGTATCTGAAATAGATAGTAATTTAAAAAGATTGCCGGTTATTCCAGAAGAATATCTACCTAAATATAAAGTGGTCGCAAATATAAAACCTAGTAAAAAAGAATTAGAAGAAAATCCAAGAGCGAGAAGTGCAAAATTAAGAGTAATAGAAAGGGTAAGGTAATTATGAGCAGAAAAAGAGTAAAAAGGGTAAAAATTACTAAAGGTGAAAAATTATTATATGCTTGTGCCATATTTGCTTTATGTGGAACATTTCTATTAAAGATTTTTTGTAGTGCAAGCATTGGTAATTTAAATATAATAGTAGAAAAATTAAAATTAGATGTTTCTACACAAATGAAAAAAAATGAATCCCTAACTATGCAAGTTAATGAATTAACTTCATTTGATTATGTTAATAATATTGTAAAAGACATGGGCTTAGCGTATAATAATGATAATATTATAATTATAGACGAATAGAAGGTGCTAAAAATGAAGACAAGAAAAAAACAAAAATGGAAACTTCCAAGAAAAACTTTTGTATTTTATCTTGTTTTTATTTTTGCATTATTTATACAATATGTACATTTATCATTATTTCCGAAACTATATGGAATAGATATGAAACAATTCTCACTTAATAGAAACACAATATCAAATACAATATATGCAAAAAGAGGAAGCGTATTTGATAGACAAGGAGACCATTTAGCGATAAATGTAACATCATATACAGTAATCGCATATTTATCGCCTACAAGAACTGGATCAGGAACAGAAATTAAACACGTACAAGACCCTGAATATACGGCTTTCAAATTATCCCCAATATTAAATATGTCGGTAGATAAACTAAAAGAATTGATGAGTAAAGATTTATATCAAGTTGAATTAGGACCAGGCGGAAGAGGAATAACAGAACTAAAAAAACAAGAAATAGAAGCACTAAACCTTCCTGGAATAGATTTTATTGAAGACCAAAAAAGATACTATCCAAATGGAGACTTCGCATCATATATAATAGGATATGCAAAAAAGAATGATGACGGAAGTATAGTAGGAGAAATGGGAATAGAATCAAAATATGATGATATATTAAAGGGAATAGATGGCTACGAAGAATATCAACAAGACTTAAATGGATATAAAATACCAGATACAAAAGAATTTAGAACAAATCCAGAAAACGGGAAAAATATATATTTAACACTAGATTCAAATATACAAAGATTTCTAGAAACAGCAGTAAAAACAAATTCAAAAAAATATAATCCGGACTGGATGGTAATATCAGTGATGGACGCAAAAACAGGAGATGTACTAGGAAGTGCCGCAACACCATCATTTGACCCAAATATAAAAGATATAACAAACTATGAAAATCCATTATCATCATTCCTATTTGAACCAGGATCAACAATGAAAACATATACATATATGTGTGCAATGGAAAAAGGTACATATGATGGTTCTAAAACATTTGAATCAGGAAAATATAAAATAGGCGATGACACAGTAAAAGACTGGAATGGATACGGTTGGGGAACAATTAATTATGACTTAGGATTTGAGTATTCAAGTAATGTCGGAATAGCAAACCTAATGAATGAAGCACTAACCAGAGATGAACTAAAAGAATGCTATCATAAATATGGATTTGATGATATTACAGGTATTGAATTAGGAAGAGAACTTTCTAGTGATATGAATTTTAAATATGATATTGAAGTCGCAAATGCTGGATTTGGGCAAGGGATACTTACAACTCCAATACAACACTTGCAAGCACTAACAATAATATCAAATAACGGAAAAATGTTAAAACCACATATTGTAGAAAAAATAGAAAACTCTGATACTGGTGAAATAACATACGAAAGACAAATAGAAGAATCAGAAAAATTAGTAAGTGATCAAACACTAAGCAAAATAAAAGAACTAATGTATAACGTTGTTAATGGACAAAATGAAGGAACAACAGGAACAAGATATAAAATTGATGGATTAGACGTAATAGGAAAAACAGGAACAGCTCAAATATATGATGATAAAAATGGAGGATATTTAACCGCAGAAAACGCATATATATACTCATTTGCTGGAATGTTTCCTAAAGATGAACCACAAATAATAATATATGCAGCAATAAAAAAACCAAACTTCGGTAATACAATAACTATATCAGAACCAGTTGTTGATGTTATGAAAAATATAGCTAAATATAAAAATATTAATACAACAAAAAAAGAAGAAAACAAAGATATTAAACAATATACATTAGATAACTATATGAATAAAAACAAAGATGAAGTTGTTAATAATTTAAAAGAACAAAAAATAAATACAGTGGTAATAGGTGATGGAAATACTATAATAGATTACTATCCAAAAGATAAAATAGTATCAAATGATAGAATAATACTTATAACAAATGGTCAAAACAAAGTTATACCAAATATGACAAATTGGTCAAAAAGAGAAGCAAAATTCCTATTAGATTATTTAGGAATAAAATATACATTAAATGGAAATGGATATGTAAAAACGCAAACTGTAAAAGAACACACACCTATAACACCTGAATTAGAAATAACATTAACACTGGAAAATAAAATAAAAAAATAAAAGTTATGAATTAATTTTCATAATTTTTTTGTTTAATTAAGGAACTTTAAAAGTTATGAGGTATGATATTTATAGGAGGA
>JAGKUT010000069.1 GCA_021152765.1 Actinomycetes bacterium | reverse complement strand
CTCTTCTCCTTATTATACATATTAATTAAATCTTCTAAACTGACATTATACTTTAACTTCATATTCATACTAGACATAGAAAATATTTCATGCACTATTCCATCTATACCAACAAAACTAATACCCCTGTCTTTTAAATAAGCCAACTTAACTCTAATTTCTATAATTGACTTATTCTTTAAACTATCATGATTTTTTACAATATCAATATTATTTTTTTCACACATTACCACAACAGCAAAATTATTTTTCCTTTTCTCCCATATCATACCAATAGAATTTAAAAGAAAAATTTTCTCCTCAGATAACCTATTTATCCTATAATAATCTCTTTGATTATCCAACCATTTACCTAATTCAATTCCATCCTCTGTTTTAAAAGTTTTTGAAACATTCAAATTACCATTATCTTGATAATATTTAGCAGCAACTAAATACATCTTCGTCCATTCAACATCCTTATCTGCAATACTACTACTTCTAAACTCTGCGCCTATACTTGATAACAATTTACCATATTCACTATCAGGATCACACTTTTTTTCTTGTCTATAAAACCACTCACCCAATCTTAAACCATTTTCATCATAAGTTATTCCATCATTTGTCTTAAAAGAATACTTAACCTTCGAATGATATTCATCAAAATACTTCTTGGCTAATTTAAACATTTCTTCCCAAGGTACTCTTTTTTTACTTACCTTTATTTTACCAAGAGGAACACCTATACTCGATAATAATTGACCATGCTCGCTTTCAGGATTATATCTTTCCTTCTGTTTTGCTAACCACATACCTAAATTAACACCATTCGGATCCTCTGTAATACCATCACTAGTCTTAAATGTAGCGCGAATTTTAAAATTACCATATTGTTTATAATATTCATTTAAAAGTCCATACATTTTCCACCATTTAAGTTCTTTTTCATCCATAATCCATTTATTCATAATACACCTCCTTTTTAACTAAATTTAAAAATATCAACAAACTATTATAACAGATTATTAAAAAATGTCAAAAAAACTAGAAAATTATTCATCTTCTAGTTCTTCACTATAATCACAAGCAGAACATTTAATTTTTTTACCCTTAACTGTTAACATACTCTTACATTCAGGGCATTCCTTACCAATTGGTTTATCCCAATATGCAGTCTTACAAGTAGGATAATTATTACATCCATAAAAGACCTTACCACGTTTACTACGTTTTTCAACAATCTTTCCACCACAATTAGGGCAATCAATAATCTCTTCCTCTACTCTAGGTTCAGTTTTAACATACTTACAATTAGGATATCCACTACAAGCAGTAAACTCACCATATCTACCTTTTCTAATAACCAAAGGAGATCCACACTCAGGACATACCTCACCATTTTCTTTAACCTCTTTCTTAGGAAGTAAATCAAAAGCCTTCTTTAAAGATGGTTCAAAATCCTTATAAAATCTGTCCAATGTTTCATACCATACTTGATTACCTTCCGCAATCTTATCAAGTTCATCTTCCATATTTGCAGTATATTCAACATTTATAATATTACTAAATCCCATCTGCAATTTATCAGTTATTTCAAAACCAATATCAGTTGGAACAAATTTTTTCTCAACAATATCTACATAACCACGTTTCTTAATAGTATCAATAATAGTCGCATAAGTACTTGGTCTACCAATACCTAATTCCTCTAGATCCTTAATTAACTTAGCTTCAGTATAACGACTAGGTGGTTGAGTAAAATGTTGAGTTGATTCAATATCATTACTTTCTAACTTATCATTTACATTAAATACAGGTAATACTTGATCCTTAGTATCTTCATATTCACCATATACCTTTAAATAACCATCAAAAGTAATAATTTGACCATTAACCTTAAACTGATAATTATTATTATCAAGAATAACACAAGTATTCAAAGTTTTAGCAGGAGCCATTAAACTAGCTAAAGCTCTAGAATAAATTAATTTATATAACTTATATTCATCATTACTTAAAAATTTCTTAACAGAAAGTGGTGTCCTATAAATACTTGTAGGTCTAATTGCTTCATGCGCATCTTGAACATTTTCAACCTTCTTACTCTTCTTAACAAAACCGACATAATCATGACCATACTCATCTTCTATATATTTATAAGTAGCTTTTATAAACTCATCAGAAAATCTAACAGAATCAGTACGCATATAACTAATAAGACCGACAGTCTCATCCTCTAAAGCAATACCTTCATATAACTTTTGAGCCAAACTCATAGTCTTTTTGGCGTTAAAACCTAACTTAGTTGATGCTTCTTGTTGAAGAGTACTAGTAATAAAAGGAAACTTACTATTTTTTGCTTTATCTTTTGTATCAACAGACTCAACAACAAATTCATTACCTAAATTACCTAATACTTTATCAGCTTCATCCTTATTATTAATCTTTAATTCTTCATGATTGAAAGTATCTAGTTCAGCTGAAAACTCAGAAAAAATAGCCTTAATACTCCAATATTCCTCTGGAACAAAAGCCTGAATCTCTCTTTCCTTTTCAACAATTAATTTCAAAGCAACACTTTGAACTCTACCCGCACTACTACCATTAGTCTTAGAACGAATTAAATTACTTAATCTAAAACCAATAATTCTATCTAAAATTCTACGAGTTTCTTGACTATTAACCAAATCTTGATCAATCTTTCTAGGATGCTTAAATGCTTCTATTATTGCTGGTTTAGTAATCTCATTAAAAACAACACGATCATAAACCTTATCATTTAAACCTAACGCATCATATAAATGCCAACTAATTGCCTCTCCCTCACGATCAGGGTCGGTTGCTAAAAAGACATGTTGAGAAGCCTTAACTTCCTTCTTTAAAGAATCAACATCCTTTTTCTTACCCTTAATAGTTACATAATCAGGCTTAAAATTGTTTTCAATATCAACACCAAGTCCAAATTTACCCTTAGTAGATAAATCCCTAATATGACCCTTACTGGATAAAACTTTATAATCCTTACCTAAATATTTTTCAATTGTTTTAGACTTACTAGGTGATTCCACTATAACTAAATTCTTTGCCATAAATGCCTCCTGTACATCATTTAAATTTATACACTATAATTTTATAATTGTCAATAGAATAGTATTCTAGAAAAAACTAAAAAATATCTTTATTATCAAACTAATTAAGAAATTATAAAGAAAAAAACATATTTAGTAAATATGTTATTTAACAATACTTTGATAAAACTCTTTCCATATTTCTAAAACATGTTCCTTACTATAAAATTCACTTATCTCATTAGATAATTTAGAATACTTACTATAAATCTTCTTATCATTCTTTAAATCATTTAACTTAGAAACAAACTCATCATTATTATTACCCTTTAAATACTTCTCAAAAAGAATATCACGATATAAATCTAAATCCCTCAATAATAATGGTTTACTAGAATTAATTGCCTCTAATATAGACATAGGAAATAACTCATTATAACTTGGCATAAATAGCACATCAGCCATATTATACATATCATTCATTTCTTCTCTAGGAACAATACCTGTAAATATAACATTCTTAGGAGGATTCTCATAAATATTCTTTAACTCCTCATAACCATCAGTTATTCTACCAAAACTAAATCCACCACACCAAACAAAAGTTGTATCAGGCATCTTATTCGCAACATCTATAAAATCAACAACACCCTTTCGTGTTTGAACTTGACCAACACCTAAAACTACAAAAGCATCATCACTTATATTGTATTTTTTACGAATATCTGAAGCATCCTTCTTATAAAATTTATCACGAGAAACATAATTAGGAATATAAGTAATCTTCTTTCTATCAATACCAAACTTAACCAAATCATCAATAAAAATAGGATTAACAACAACTAAATGATCAGCCTTATTATAAAACTTAGTTACATACTTCTTAAAAACATTAAACGCAAACTTAGGAAGTTTAATACTACCATCCAAAGTATCAGGTAAAAAGTGAACATAACAAACACTAACACCTTTTCTCATTTTAAAATAATTCCACAAATCAACAGTATGAACATGAACAATATCACACTTCTTATGACTATTTATATAAATATCAAATAAATCAGAAGCGCCATCACGAACTAAACTAACCTGTTCAAGATATGCACTACCAACCCCTTGACCAGCAACCTTATCCGCACTTGATAACATATTAATACTTATTTTACTCATAAACATCACCAATTAAATAATATCACAAATTATCAATACTTACAAGTATTACATCCTCACCTATTTTTTTAACTTGACTCCATTTAATCTCAATCTCACCACGAGATAATTTAGAAAAAAACTTTCCTCTTTCAACAATTAAAGAATTCATACTTCCATCAGAATTAATTAAAACATCAATTATACTACCAACCATCTTACCATCATCCATATTAACTATATCCTTACTCTGTAAATCAGAAAGACGCATAAAATCACCTATATTATTATATTAAAAAAGAAAACTAAATAGACTTAATTCTCTCATTAACACAATTCTTTCTAAATTTACTAATTTTTCTATCTATATATTCACTTATTAATCCATTAGGGCTAAAACTATACATACTATCATTATAACCTAACTCAACATAAATAGAACAAACCTTACTATAAATATCATTAATATAAAATGAAATAATATCTACATCTTCTATATCATTAATATCACAATAAGTATTAATAATATTATGCATTATATAAAAACAAACAAACTTCTTATCAACATTATTAAATAACCCTAAATCAATAAAATGAATACTACTACCATCAAACAAAAAATTATTAGGATTACTAGGATCAATAGATAAACCACTATCAATAATACTTAAATAATCAGAAACAAACTTCTTCAAAATATCAAAATTATCAAGTTCCTTTAATCTATTAATATAAATATTAGAATCAATACCTACACGAGTATCCTGTAAAGGACCACCCTTAACTTTATTTTCTAAAACATAAATTTTATCAGATACAACCCTATAATCAAAAATTTTATAACTATTAATATTAAGCCTATCTAATATATTTTTAATATTAATAACCTTACTCTTTTCATTATCAATTTGATTACCATTTAAATATCTTGACTCTAACAAAACAAAATCACCAAAATCATAACACTTCTTTTCAAAACCACCACCAATTAATTTATCATCACTAATATTATTAATATAATAATCAATTCCCATACTATCACCATTATAATTATATACTAATCAATCAT
>JAGKUT010000068.1 GCA_021152765.1 Actinomycetes bacterium | reverse complement strand
ATAAATAAGTAGATAATAAGCAAAACTAAGTACTTGAAAAAGTACTTTTTTTTTGTTAAAATTGGGTATAGAAAGTAGGAGAGTGTTATATGAGAAAAAGATTTGCTAATAGCAAAATGGAGAGGGGGTATTTAAGTAATATCCAAGGATTTACATTAATAGAATTACTTGCGGTAATAGTAATAATAGGATTACTAGCAGTATTAATAATTCCAAAGGTAAGTCAAACAATTAAGAATGCAAGAAGTAATATAAATAAAGCATCTGCTAATGGATTAGTAAGAGTGGCTGATAATTATTATATGGAGCAAAAAACTATGAATCATAGTTTTCAAGGCTGTTCTTATGATTTTACAAATAACACAAATACATGTGTTGGATTAGAATTTACAGGAGAAAAACCTGAAAGTGGAAAATTAAAAATTAATCCAACTGGTGATATATCAATGGCGGTTCAATTTGATAATATTTGTTATATTAAAGATTACAATGACAATTATATAAGTTCACAAGTATATAAAGAACAAACATGTAAGTCAGGCTTTAATGGAAAATATATTAAACCAACAGAAACTGATACACATAAAGGAATAGTATATTTAGACCCAACTAATTTAGCAAATGAATGTAATGAAAACAATTATGATAGTACACCAGAAACAAAGACAGGATGTATGAAATTTTATATATTTAATAACAACAATGATAGAACGGTTGATATGATATTAGATCATAATACATCACTTGGAATACAATGGAGCACATACCAAGAGGGAAATCAGTATGTAAACTTTAAAGGTCCAAGAGAGGCATTATATCAATTATATGAAGATACAAAAAATTGGACCGGGATACCATCGCTAACAGACTTAAAAAATTATAGTATTACATGGACACTAGATCAAGTTAATCATGCATATACAATAGATTATACAAAAAATTTAAGTGCATCTAATAGTTATGAATATTCTGCAAATCCGTCAGCATATAAAGCCAGATTTATAACAGCTGAAGAAGTGTCTAAAATTACAAATAATGAAGTTTTTACATTAGAAAGCTCATACTATTTTTTTGGTTCATTATCTACAGTAGGATATTCAGATCAAACATCAGTGCAACAAGCAATACAAGAAAAAAATTCATGGCTATTTGAAAATCTTTACAACTGTATTGATTATGGATGTTCAAATAATTCTACAATAGAAAACGGAAATTATTCATATTGGACAAGTTCACCTTGTACAAATGGAGCAAGCTTTGCATGGTTTGTAAATAGAGGAGGTAATATGGCATTAACCTCAACCTCTAATAATGATAGAGGTATTCGCCCTGTAATAAGTCTTCCTAAGTCTTTATTAGAAATATATTAACAAATATAAAAATTGAGTAAGCATAAATTTGCTTACTTTTCTTTATAATTATTTAAAAATAAAATTAAAAAGTGTATAATTAATATTGTAGAAAAGAGGAATAATATGAAACCATTAGTATTATGTATATTAGATGGATGTGGAATTAGGGAGGAAACTGATGGAAATGCATTTAAAAATGCAGATACACCTACATTAGATATGTTGTTTAATGAATATCCTAATTCAATATTACAAGCAAGTGGACCTTCAGTTGGATTACCAGAGGGACAAATGGGAACAAGTGAAGTAGGACATATGAATTTAGGATCAGGTAGAATTGCCTTACAACCATTACAAGCAATAACTGGTTCTATTGAAGATAAAACATTTTTTAAAAATGAAAAAATATTAGAAGTATTAAACCATGTAAAAGAAAATAATTCAAATCTACACTTATTTGGTCTTCTTTCAGATGGAGGAGTTCATTCACATATAAATCATTTACTATCCTTATTAGAAATGTGTAAAGAAGAAAATGTAAATAATGTATATATTGACGTTTGTCTAGATGGTAGAGACACATATGAAAAAAGTGCTTTAAAATATTTAGAAATATTAGAAAATAAAATAAATGAATTAGGTATTGGTAAAATATCAACAATAAATGGTAGATACTATGCAATGGATAGAGATAATAACTTTGATAGATTAAAACTAGCATATGATGCTATTTGTTATGGAAAAGCAAAAGAGTATAATAACTATAAAGAACTAATTAGTGATAACTATAATAATGGAGTATTTGATGAATTTGTAATTCCAGGAATAATAAATAATTGTCCACTAAATGATAATGACGCAATAATAACATTTAACTTTAGAAAAGATAGAATTAGAGAAATGTTTACACTTTTATCAAACCCAAATGCATACGAGAACGAAGCAAATGCAAAAGACTTAGAAGTAAAACACTTTAACAATTTAAAAACATTAACTATGTTTCCAGTAACTGAAACAGTAATATGCCCTCATGCATTTGATGATTTAGATTTAAAAAATATGTTAGTAGACTACCTACATGACAATCATTTAAGTCAATTAAGAATAGCAGAAACAGAAAAATATCCACACGTTACATTCTTCTTTGATGGTGGAAAAGAAATAGAATATGATGATATGAAAAAAATACTAATTCCTTCCCCTAAAGTTGCGACATACGACTTAAAACCAGAAATGAGCGTATATGAAGTAACAGATAACTTCTTAAAAGAAGTAGAAAACTACGATGTAACAATAATGAATCTAGCAAACGGAGATATGGTAGGACATACAGGTGTATATGAAGCAGCAAAACTAGCAGTTGAACACATGGATAAATGTCTAGATAAAATATACAAAAAAGTAGTAGAAGAATTAAACGGAGTATTAATCGTAATAGCAGACCATGGAAACTGTGATATGATGTGGGATGAAAATCACAACCCAGTAACAAGTCATACAACAAACCCAGTACCATGTATAATTACTAAAAAAGGAATAACTTTAAAAAATGGAAAACTTGCTGATATCGCTCCAACAATGATAAAACTATTAGGACTACAAGTACCAGAAGAAATGACAGGAGACGTATTAATAAATGAATAATATAACAAAATTCTTAAATTATAACTGGATAAAAATAATAAAACAAAATATAAAAAATAATAATATAAAAAAAATTAATTCAAAAGAAAAAAATGATTTAATAGACTTAATATTTAAAAAAGAAATATGTGCACTTGTATTTATAATATTAAACTTTTTAATCACATACACATCATCAATAGAAATATATAAAGCATACTATAGAAATAGATTATTATTTCATGGGATAAAAGAAATATTTCCAACAAGTTTTATATGGTTTATAATACTTACAATATTACCACTATTAACTTGTATTATGTTAAAGAAAAAAATCAAATCAAAACATTACTTACTATTAATTTTATTATACAATCTATCAAACCTATATAACATAATAATGATAGTATACTTTATAACAACATTTATAAATAATATACTATTTGGAGTAATAGGAATAATAAATATAGTAATAACAGTATTAATAAACATAAGTATAATAATAAAATTAAAAGAGAATTATTTGAAATAATTCCGGTTAATAATAAAAAAAGTCCGGCCATAAGCGGACTTTTTTTTGAAAAAAAACAAAAAAATCCGGTTTAGTACGGAAATTTAAACATAATGAGCACAATTCGACAGAATGTATATAAATCGTTATATAATATTATTAAAGGAGAGAATAATATGAAATTAGAAGATTATGAAAAAGTAGAAAGTACAAATATCGATTTTAAAGAAAAATTGGAATTATCAAAACCAAAAAGTTGGTTAAAATCAGTATCAGCGTTTGCGAACACAAATGGAGGTATATTATTATTTGGTGTTAGTGATATTGATAAAAAGCCAGTTGGATTGAAAAACATACAAGAAGATTCAGAAAAATTATCACAGCTAATTAATACAAAGATAGTACCAATCCCAAGATATGAACTAAATACATTTGAACAAAATAATTTAAATTTCATGGAAGTTAAAGTAGGAGATGGGCCTAAGACACCATATTATTATGAATCGGATGGCAGAAAAGAGGCATTTATTAGATCTGGAAATGAAAGTATCCCAGCACCAAAATATATTTTAGATAATTTAATTCTAAAAGGACAAAATACTACATTTGATGAACTACCAACAAAATATAGCGTAGAAGATATAAGCTTCACACTTTTGAATGCAACTTTAAAAAAAGAAACCCAAAAAGAAATAAATAAGAACAAAGATTATATTTCTTTGGAATTAGTTACAAAAGATAAAAAAGTGACAAACGCAGGATTATTATTATCTGATCAAGGAATTTTAACACAGTCAAGAATTTTTTGTACTAGATGGAAAGGAATCGTAAAAGGTTCTATAAACGGAGACGCGATAGACGATAAAGAATATAGTGGAAGTATAATTTCACTTATGGAAAATGCAGAAACATTTATAAAAAATAATTCCAAAACAAGTTGGGAAATAAAGGGTATGAAAAGAATAGAAAAAGAGGATTATCCATTGCGTGCCATTCGCGAAGCAATAGTTAATGCAATAATACATAGAGATTATCAAATAATTGGTTCTGAAATTCATATAGATATGTTTGATAATCGACTAGAAATAACATCTCCTGGAGGAATGATAGATGGAAGCTTTGTACAAGATTTGGATATTACAAAAATCTCGTCTATGAGAAGAAATAGAATTATATCAGATATATTCAATAGATTACATTTAATGGAGAGAAGAGGAAGTGGTTTAACAAGAATTCTTGAATCGTACAGTGATCATGATATTAAACCATTATTTTACTCGGATATATCGTCATTTAAGGTCATATTTCCAAATAAAGGATACACAAAAAAAAGTCCGGATAAAGAAGAAAAAAGTCCGGTCATAAGCGGAAATATTGTCAATGATGAAGATTATTTCATGATAAAAATGTATAAATTATTACCAGAAAATAGCAGAAAAACCACATATGCACAAGTACTAAAATTATTTGATAAATTTAAATATGAGTACAGTTTTAAAAGAGATAATATTGAAGAACTTCTAAATATTAAAAAATCTAGAGCATCAGAAATTATAGCCATATTATTAGATTCAAATTTAATTGAACAATCTGAACCAACCAAATATAGATTTAAAAAATAAACATAAGTATAATAATAAAATTAAAAGAGAATTATTTGAAATAATTTTCTTTTTTAATACAAAAAAAGAACGGCTCCCCCTGAGAGGCCGTTCCTATAAAAGAATAAAAAGGGGTTGGCTAGTGTGATACTAGCGCCAATTCGCCTAAATCCGAATTGGTACTGCTTATATT
>JAGKUT010000067.1 GCA_021152765.1 Actinomycetes bacterium | reverse complement strand
TCCATATCATAGTCATATGATTCTATTACTATATTTGGATATTCTTGTTCTATTTCTTTCATTATTTTTTTCATTACGATGCATCCACTACACCATATTGCGTTGAATTTTAATATTTTCATGTTATACCTTCTAACCTATTAATCTTTTGTATATTTTGTCAAAACTACTGATAAATTTATCTATTTCTTCTTTTGTTGTTAAATAACTAATACTTACTCTTACACTTGATTTAGCTCTTTCTTCATCCTTTGTAAGGTTTAATACTGCTTTTGACATAGTTGTATTTGATGAGCATGCGCTTTGTGTTGATATAAATATATCGTCTTCTTCTACTGCATGTTGTAGTGTTTCTGGTTTTATTCCAATTACACTCATATTTAATACAAATGGTATTGATTTTTCATTACTATTTATAAATACTTTGTCATAATTCTTTAATTTTTCTCTTAGATAATTATTTATTTCTAATACGTGTTCGTATTTTTTTTCTAAGTTTTCTGTAGCTAGTCTTAAGGCTTTTGAAATTGAGCAGATTAATCCTACTGCTGGTGTACCACTTCTATATATTGTTGTTGATTTTCCACCGTGTATTAATGGTTCTAGATTGATTCCTTCTTTTTTAATTAGGCAACCAATTCCTTTTATACCATATATCTTATGTGCTGAAAAGCTCATTAGGTCAACATTATCTAGTGGTATATTTATTTTTCCTATTGATTGAGTCATATCTACATGGAAGAATATTTTTGGATATTCTTTTAGTATTTTTCCGATTTCTTCAATAGGTTGTCTAAGTCCTATTTCACTATTTACTGAATTTATGCTTACTAATATTGTTGTATCTTTGATTAGACTTTTTAAGTTTTCTAGGTCAACCATACCATTTTCATCTAATTCAACAAAATCTACTTCAAATCCATTATCCATTAAATAATTTAATGGTCCATTTATTGAGGAATGTTCTAGTGGTGTTGTTATAATATGGTTTCCTCTATTTTTATATTTTAAAGCAATTCCTTTTATAGCTAAGTTATTTGATTCACTTGAACCGCTTGTATATATTATTTCACTTGGTTTTACTTTTAATATATCTGCAATTTGATTTGTTGCTTTATTAATCATTTCATTTGCTTCAGTACCTAATCTATGCAATGAGTTAGGATTTCCTATATATTTTCTTGAAACTTGGCAAAAACTTTCTAGTACTTCTTCGCTTACTGGAGTTGTTGCGCTATAATCTAAATATGTCATATTTTATCACCTTCTAAATTATAACATTTATGTTTTTCATAATCAATAAAAGTGTTTTAATTCACATAAATTTCAAAAAAAAATTAGGAATTATCCTAATTCTACATTGTGATATACTTTATTAACATCTTCAACATCATCTAACATAGTTAAAAGTCTATTAAATATTTCTAAGTCTTCTCCTGCTAATGTTACTTTGTCTTTTGGTAGCATACTTATTTCATCTATTTCAAAGTTTACATCATTTAGTTTTGTTTGAATTGCTTCTTTAATTTTATATGAGTCTTGTGGATCTCCATATACTATTACTAAATCATTATCTTCTTCAATGTCTTCAGCATCTACATCATTTTCCATTAATACTTCTAATGTTTCATCTGCTGATAGTCCTTTGAATCCAATTATGCATAGGTTATCATAGTTATATGATACACTTCCCATGCTTCCCATTTTACTTTTGCATTTATTGATTACTGCTCTTACACTACTTACTGATCTGTTTACATTATCTGTTAAACATTCTACTATTAGTGTTGTTCCTGCTGGACCAAATAATTCATATTTTACTGTTTCGTATGTTTCATCTGCTCCACTGTTTACTTTATCGATTGCTCTTTTGATTATATCTGCTGGAACTTGTTCTTTTTTTGCTTTTTCTAGTATTCTTTTTAAACTAGGATTACCTGTTGGTTCTGTTCCTCCATTTTTTGCTATTTGATATATTTCTCTTGCATACATTGAATATAGTTTTGCTTTTGCTGCCCCTGTTTTTTGTATGCTTGCTTTTCTTACTTCATATGCTCTTCCCATATTTACCTCCCATTTTGTGCTTTTTGTAAAGCGTCTTTTGCAGCTAATTGTTCTGCTTCTTTTTTACTTCCTGCGATTCCTTTTCCATATAAGATATCGTCTATTTTTACAACTACTGTGAATGTTTTATTGTGTGCTGGTCCTGTTTCGTCTACAACTTCATATGAAAGACTTCTTTTATCTGTTTGTACAAATTCTTGTAGTACTGATTTATAATCATTGAAGAAATTATTAGATTTATCTTCTATTATTGGTATTATATGTTTATATATAAAACTTTTTACATATTCAAATCCTTGGTCTAGGAATATTGCTCCTATAAATGCTTCATAGATATCTGCAATAATTGCTTTTCTATCTCTTCCGCCTGATTCTTCTTCTCCATTTCCTAACAAAACAAATTCATTTAATCCTAATTGTTTTGAGTATTCGTAGTGTGCATTTTCACATACGTAATAACTTCTTAGTTTTGTCATTTCTCCTTCATCATTTTCAGTATTTTTATATAAGTATTCACTTATTACTAATTCCATTACTGCATCCCCAAGGTACTCTAGTCTTTCATAACTAGTTGTACCATGTTCGTTTGCGTATGATGTGTGTGTGAATGCTTTTTCGTATAATGAATCATGATTTGGAGTTATATTAAATTTTTCTAAAACTTTCACAATAATCACCTAGTATTTATTATATCAAATTTTATTAAAAAAGAAATATTAAATTTACTTTTATTTAAATTTTTAGTATAATTAAATTGGTGTTAATATGAAATATATGCTAGTTGGTATGATAAGTGTTTATCAAATGATACCTTTAAGTAGCCATAGTAAGTGTAGGTTTAATCCTACTTGTTCTAATTATGGAATTGAAGCCATTAGTAGATTTGGTGCTTTTAAAGGTTCTATATTAACTATAAAAAGAATAATTAGGTGCAGCCCATTTAGTAAAAAAAGTGGATATGATCCTGTACCAAAGGAGTTGAAATGATGAAAAAAATTTTTATTTTATTTAGTATTTTTATTTGTTTTTGTCTTACAGGTTGTATTAAACGTGATACGATGGAGGATATTACAATTAATACTTCTGTTTATCCGATTGAATATATAACTAATAGGTTATATGGTGAACATAGTAAAATATCTAGTATTTATCCTGATGGAGTTATAACTGATTTATATACTTTGAATGATAAACAAATAAAAGATTATAGTAAATCCGATTTATTTATTTTTAATGGATTAAGTGAAGAAAAAAGTTATTTATCTTCTATGCTTAAATTTAATAATGATTTAAAAATTATTGATGCGACATTAAGTATGGAATATAATTCTTATCAAGAGGAATTATGGCTAGATCCTTCTAATGCATTAATGCTTGCACGTAATATTAAAGCTGGTCTTAATGAGTATATAAATAATCATTATTTAAAAAATGAAATAGAAAAGAATTATGATGATTTGAAGTTGGATTTATCTACTTTAAGTGCGAAATTAAATGTTATTTCTAGTAGTTCAAATAATTCAACGATTGTTGTTTCTAGTGATATGTTTAAGTTTTTAGAAAAATATGGATTTAGTGTTATTTCTTTGGATGAGAAAAGTGTTACTGATAAGGCTATTGCTGATGTTAAAAGAAAAATTGGTTCTGGGGAAGTTAAGCATATATTTGTTATTGATGATGTTGATAATAGTCCAGTTGTCCAAGGTATTATTGATGAAACAGGTGTTCAAACTTTAGCTTTCCATCCACTTTCGAGTTTAAGTGATAATGAAAGAACTAGTAAAAAAGATTATATGTCTTTAAGTTTTGAAAATATTAATTTATTAAAGCAAGAATTATATAGATAAAAAAATACTCAATAGAGTATTTTTTATTTACAATCAAATCCTTGTGTTCCAAACATATTAATTACATCTTTTCTTGTAGCTTTATCATTATTACTTCCAGAGAATTTTTTAGCTTGTTCTGCAGTCATCTTCATCTCAACTTTTGCACCTTTATCAGATTCAGATACAACTGGTTTTACACCATATTGTTTCTCAAAATTTGAATACATTCTTTCATATTGTTTAATAACTGAATCTTTTCTGCTTAGATATGAATCTGGTAACTCAATATCAACTACCATGTTAATTTCTTTAAAATGATTGCTTTCAATATCAATATTAACAACTGAATCTACTGTTATTCCATTAGTAGTTTGTGTTTGTTTACATGTTATTGTTTCTTTCTTTCCGCATCCAGTTAAAACTACTAATGATAGTACTCCAGCTAAAACTAACTTCTTCATTTTTTCACTCCTCCTTATTTAATTTTAACAAATATATTATATACTGTCAACTTTCGATAGTTTGTCTTTTATATGTTTTTCATTTTTCTACATTTATATTATATTCATTTGTAAAAAAAAAGAAACTAGATTTTTCTAGTTTCTTTTTTTTATTTTTTAATTACTTAATAACTTCTGAAACGTTACCAGCACCAACTGTTCTACCACCTTCACGAATAGAGAACTTAGTTCCGTTTTCGATTGCGATAGGAGCAATTAATTCAACTGTCATTTCTACGTTATCTCCAGGCATTACCATTTCAGTTCCTTCTGGTAACTCGATTACACCAGTTACGTCAGTAGTTCTGAAATAGAATTGTGGACGATAGTTACTGAAGAATGGAGTATGACGTCCACCTTCTTCTTTAGTTAAAACGTATACTTGAGCTTTGAATTTAGTATGTGGAGTAACTGAACCTGGTTTAGCTAATACTTGACCACGTTCAACGTCTTCTCTAGCGATACCTCTTAGAAGTACACCAGCGTTATCTCCGCATTCTGCATAGTCTAATTGTTTACGGAACATTTCGATTCCTGTAACAACTGATTTCTTAGTTTCTTTTAAACCAACGATTTCAACTTCTTCGTTAAGTTTTAATTGTCCTCTTTCAACACGTCCTGTAACAACAGTTCCACGACCTGTGATAGTGAATACGTCTTCGATTGGCATTAAGAATGGTTTGTCAGTATCTCTTTCTGGAGTTTCAATCCAAGTATCTACTGCATCCATTAATTCCATAATCTTATCAACATATTTAGGATCTCCTTCAAGAGCCTTTAATGCTGAACCTTGAATGATTGGAGTATTGTCTGGATCATATCCATATTTTTCAAGGTTTTCTCTGATATCCATTTCTACTAATTCTAGCATTTCTGGATCATCAACCATATCACAC
>JAGKUT010000066.1 GCA_021152765.1 Actinomycetes bacterium | reverse complement strand
GAGATAGACCAAACTTCTCCACGTTGCGTCAATTATTTTTAAGAACACAAATAGCGACACCTTCATGACGAAAGCACCGCTATCTGCAAAGAAAGGAGATTATGAAGAATCTCTGAAATATTTAACAGAACCGCCTTGATTAGTTGTAGCGATTGAATCTTCTACCAATCCAGTCCTCATACGAGGGCTTAGAATGGTATATGTTTACAAACATAAACTTTAACGGTCGCATTTATGGATGCGTACACCATGCACAATTTTATTCTCGCTAAGTGCAATATAAGCGATAAATCACTGTTCTGTTTTAAATCACTGGCTTACGCCTATGCATAATACCTAAATTGATATTATACTAAATCACTGTCTTTCGACTATTATTCAGAACCGCAACAAAATCCATATGCGATGTACTTTTGGAAGTAGTAATCACAACTACAATAATTTGACAAACCGACCTTCATTTACGTCCATATCGGTCAGGACGGGATTATTGTTCTGAATTTGACATTATCGTTTCACACTTTATGGTAGTGAATCTCCATTAGAAGTTAAATTTTATTTGCGAAAATGTTTTATCTTTCCATTATTGTATATATAGCTACATAAAAATGCTTATAAATGGCTTAAAATCAAGTAAAACTAGGATTTTCTATTTTATGACGTTTTATTTCTATATTTTTTTGATGCATTTTTCCAATTGATCTTTGTTTTTTCTTTCTTGCATTCATCACAATACATCTTTTTATTACCAGTATTCTCAATCATTTTTCCACAACACTCACATCTTTTATATCCTTTACGAGAGCTATACTTTAATCCATAATAATGTTTTTGATAATCTTTCATATTTCCTTCAAGCCTATTACAGAAATACTTTATGTAAAAATTGTCTTCATTCATAAAATCATAAATACCACAATACTTTGAATCTCTTTCATAATCCTCAATCAGTTTACAATTATCAAAGCATCTCTGAAAAAATCCTTCAATAACTTTTTTATACTCACTCCAAGATAATTCCATTTTTTGTTTCTGATATGTAATTTTTAACTTCTGTGCATCATCAATAGCATCATCAATAATAGTAGTAAGCTCATCTGCATCCATTTCGATTCCATCAATCCATTGATAATATAATCGTTTTGGAGTATTCAACAGATTCATATAATCTTTTTTTAAAATCACATCTTTGTCAAAATACCTAGTATAAAGATTATTTACTTTTTGTCTGATAAGACTACACCAATCAGTTTCTTTAGTCATTGCCTTATAACCTGTGTATTCAACTTCTGACCAAACATCAAATATTTGTCCAACATCAGTTTGTAATAAATCTTTTCTAACTGAGAATCTAATTGTCTTTGTATAAACTCGCCTTTTATTTTCACTTGACCAGATAGAAGAGCAGAACGACTTGAAAATGTCGTCCTTTTCTTCATCTGAATCACTGTGTTTATAATCATCAATTATCTCGTATAAATATTTATCTATATTCGTTTGCCTCCTTAAACTCATAAAATTTGCCAAGATATTCATAAGAGTCATTTGTCTTATATGGGACTTCTGTAATAGAAATATGTCTTTTTGGATTGGAATTTTCTTTCAAATTCTTAATAATATAGTCACTATATCCAGCCCATGCTAATGACTTACTAATTGAAAAACTGTTATATGACACCTTTATTACATAATTTGCAATGATTTCTTCATCAAGTTTTAACTCAGCTTTTAACTTAGATTTTGTCCTATTTACAACTTCATCCATATTAAACTTATGATTCTCATCATCTGATTTTTCTCTTTTTAAGTTGATATGTTTACGAATTTCATCTGCGTATTCATTAATATATCTTCTGACGACTTTCATTACTTTTTTATCAGATAAATCTAAATCATTATTGATAATCAAACATCTTGTATCAACTAAATCGTCAATGTTATTGTCCCATAAGATATTTTTCTTTTCCCAAGTACAAATATAGTCACATAACTCATTCATCGGAGAGGGAGAGTGGTAAGCATTAAGTTTTACCTTTTCTTCTTTAGTTTCTGCTTTCCTATTCTTTTCGGATAAAGTTTTGTATGTTTTCAATTTTGTAGGATAGTTATAAAGTAGAAAATATGGTAACTGTTTTAAATGTTTTCTTAATCCACTATTCATATGCCAACGAAAACCGGTTTTAAGAAAATCAATCTCTTTTCCTTGAAAGATTCTAAGAAGAGAAGAGTAGTTTGAGTATAACTTCTTAATATCTTCATTAGTTGTATACCTGTTTTCAATGCTAGTTGCTACATTAGTTATTTCGCCAATGCGGTTATCTCTAGTCATAACTTCATACTCTATAAGATTTTCTTTGGTATATGGTTTTGACTTTGCTGTAACTTTATCCTCAATGTCAAGAATGATATTCTTATCAATTTTAGAATCAATCACTATCGGCTCATCACATAAAAAGAAAATATCCCCATCAAAATCTGCACCGCCCTGTTGTGGGGCTGATATATCATACATATTAAACATCACAACATCTTGGTCTTTAAAATATCCAAACCACTTATTGATAATATCATTACGGACAATTCTAATTTTATTTACTTCTGATGGGTCTACTAATGGAGAACGGAACGAAACAATATCACCACAATCGAAGTTGCCACTATATAATTCTCTTTCTCCTAAGCAACCTACAACATCTTCGCCAACTGCATACTGTAAATATCCAATCATATCACCAACGCCGGTATGATAAAATCCTGAACAATAAATCTTTCCCACCTTTGCTTCATCAATAGACTTTTTAAGTTTTCTATAAATAAACTGCTTAACAGCAGGATCTTTTAGCATCACATCATTGACAAGTGCAGCTTCAAGATATTTACTTTCAGGTTCATAATCTTCAGTATCAGTAATACCCATAAATTTATAGGTATAAAACTTATCCCCTTTGATTATTTTCTCAAAGAGAGAAGTAGTATACTTAGCCAGTTTTACAATCTTTCCGTCATTATCACTATCAAGAATATCATAATCACCAATTTCTTTATTCTCATAATAATCTATGTATTTTGGATTCCATAAATCTAAGCACTGCAAATACTGAAAATTCATACGAGTGTATTTATTCAAGTGCTTAATATGATGACTATATTTACTGATGCCCAGTTTAAAATCATATTTATGAACTGTATTCATATATTCAGTCCAAGCACTATTCCCATACTTCTCTTTAAATAACTTGTGACCTTTGAACATAGAAATATTCCAAATACAATCAATTGTATCTATATGGTGTTTAGTACCATAAATGTCTGTGATGTATTCATATCCCCACTCTTTTAGAATTTCTCTAAATGGAACATAGACAGAATATCCTTTGATAAATGGCAATCTAACTTGTGTGCCGATAACATTGTAGTCTAATCCTAATTGCGCACTTACATTTTCCATAAATTCATGTTCATGACATCCACAGCCATCAAAAGGGGAAAGTTTTAGGTCTTTATAACCTTCATCAATTTCTCTTGACTTATATTTCTTCTTTTTTCCAGTTTCTTTATCAGTAAATTCCTTTTCTTTTTCCACAACATACTTAATTAATTGATTATGCAATGTTTTTTCGTATTCACCAATTATCACTATGTTTGGCATATAATCCTTAATAAGAGTACATGAACTAAACGGAAGACATCTTTGAGCTTCATATTTTGAAATTACGCATTCATCAATTTCAATATCCATCTGAGTAATCATATATAACTCATCAAATATTTCATCGCATACAAAAGCTGTGATTCCGTCCTTGCCTTGAGATGCTGATTTTCCAAAACGAGAATAATGTATACCATTATAAGTAAACCCTTCATCAAGAATATATCTCAAATCATTTTCTTGTTTTGGATTTTTCTTAGCAACAACCAGCATAAGTTCACTTATATGTGTTGAAAATTTACCACGAAGTCTTTCAATTTGGTCAAATAGAGGAGAAGAACCTTGAGCGATTAAGTATTCTTCATCTATTTCTTTATCTCTGCTAACTGTTGCATTAAAATCTTGCTTAATAAGTTCTTTAATTGGAATTTTTACAAGCGTGTACTGTATAGTTTCTATTGTATTTTCACCTCACTTTAATCCAAGCTCTCCCAAAATTCTTCTTCTGAATCATACCCACCATTATTTACACTTTCTGCAAACTCATGTGCAGATTTTGTAGATGCTTTGTAATAACATTCTTCTAACTCAGAACATTCTTTACAATTGAAATTTTCATCATACTCACATTCAGGTAATTCGTCCCGTATGAGTTCAACCATTTCATCAATATTGTCAAAGTTATTCTTCATAAACTCTTCCTTTCTTTATTAAATTTTTAACAGTGTAAATTTTTGAACTTATATGTATGTTCTACTTATTACTTCTCCAAAACATCTGACTTTGCGCCAACAAAATCAAATGCTTATAAATCTAAATAGAATTTCTATTCTAATCCACAAAATAAACCGGCACTTTATCAATATTTTTAAGGTGCGCAATCTTCAAACTTGAGTAACCATCAACTAAATTAAAATCTTTATCAATCAAAATATCTGACTCAAATTCGCCAGTTCTTAACCAATATCCCATTTTATGATTCCATTTCTTAGTGCCAATCTTTGTGAGTTTGAAATATTTTGGCACTTTAATATCTTTCGTGTAAACCCAATATTCATATCCAGTTTCATATTTACCAAATAGTGATTTTATGTATCTTATTAATCCTTTCATTCGTCCTCCATCGTATTAATTTCATATCCTAAGAACTTTATTAAATCTCTACCATAATTTACACAATCCCAATGAGCATATTTACCATAATCGTTCTCAATATATTCTTCTCCATCGTATATTCCTTCTTTACAAATAGAGCAATAGTGAGATGCTTTGGGTGGTATATAATTCGGACATCGTGGATGACATGGATAACTTCTGCATATTTCACACATTTAAGCAACACCTCCTACTTTATTTTTCTCCAATTTCTCATAAGCATAACCATCATTTGTGGTATAGTAGACATCTCGAATACCTAAATCCTTGATAGCTGCCATACAAGATGGGCAAGGACGAGCTAAACCAAACGGTTGATCCTTGCGAATCCTATAGATATATAACTTTACCTTTGAAAAATTAATAATTTCAGCATGAAGCTTTGGCAACATAGCGTCTGAAGGTTGTCTGTATCTATTATAGAATTTTTGCGTAGGATGTGTCTTATTTGTATTACATCCCAATCCAATAATTTGTCCATGATATACGGCAATGCAACCCAAATGTATTTTGCTAAAATCTGAAATGGAAGCTATTTGACGAGCCTTCTCAAAATATCTGTAATCTATATCACGAAGCATTTAGTCGCTCACTTTCTGCAAAGTCGTTGCCAATATCAAAGCATTTCATCTCATATTCATATCTCTGAATATAATAGTCGAAGAATCCTTCATCTAAAAATATAGATACTTGTTTTAAGATTGCAGAATTAATAGTATTCTGGTTTGCGTGAAATTCTAAGTTTTCTGCGTTTTCAATTAATTTCCAAGTATCAATCGTGTTTTCCTTTAAAAATAGAGTAGTAGTATATACTCTGTTTTCAGTATTGAATCCTGTAATTGCAATTACGGTATATCCATTATGTAAGTCAATGATGATGACATCATTTGAATTATTAAATTTTTCGTATTTTAATCTTTGCATTTTTCCTCCAAAATTTTATATTGATTATTTATAATAGGATTTTTATCAAATTTCGATTTTAAGTATCTAGTCGATAATTTTATCAACGAATTAGTTTTCGTGCGAAATTGATATGCCACTCTACATTAAATACAATAGTTTTGAACATTGTAGAGTTATTTCTTTCCCGTTTTCTTTCTTGCATTTGCCAATCTGATACGAGCAGCTTCCTTTTGTTCTTCTGTCATGACTCGCCCAGTCTTACTACCTGGATTAATGCGCACCCATTTAAGCGGAATTTTGGCACATACTGAGCCGTCAGGATTTTCTACGAAATACTTAAAGTCATCTTTTCTTTCTTCATATAATTTCTTTATTCTATTGATGTGTTTCTGATTGGTAAAAGTAACGGTTGCTGTCCTTGTTCCAGATATGAATTCCACCATATTCTCAGAATTTTCCATGTGTATTATTTAACTCCTTTCTTATAATTCTTATTTCTGTCTCTGTTTTCTGCATTCTTTTTACATTTCTCATCAAACTTCCAATCAGAAATAATTCTTTCTGCCATACTTGTCATTGATACATATCCGTCAAAGTCATAGTTATAGATTACGCTACCACAAATAGAGTAGTCTGGTTTATAGTTTCCTGTTCTGCAATAGTTTCTTGACATGTGTTAATAAATTTCTCCTTTTCGTTGTTAAAATAATTTTTGTTGTTTTCATAAGGTTGTCTCCTTTTTGAATAATGATTGGTTAGTGGTTACATTTATTTATTCTCTGTTTAGATTATGTAAATTGTCTAAAACAACTATTTTTATTATTGAAAACAAATGTTGTATAACCTTTATTTTGTAATTCTTGTACTTTTGACCTAAATTCATCATCCTTTCTCTTTTGTTAAATATTTTATTTTTCCAGGAACATCATCTTTGTTATAAACTTTCTTATTATAAATTCTTTCTAATTCAACCAAGATTGCGTCCCCAATTAATTCTTCTCCATTTAGTGCAAAAACATTTCGAGTCGGAACATATACACCGTCTTCTTCCGTATTCTCTACAAACATATCTGTTCTTAAATAAATCATTTCCATTGAAATAAGAGTCGTAATTGCATTTTCAATAGTAGTTGTGGAAGATATACCAATTCCTTTTTTAATCTGTTGCTTAGATGGGTATGAAATTCTCGGTGGTGAGATAGCGTCACTTGGGTAATCTATTATGTATTGCTTTATAAATAAGTAAACGCCAGCCAATACAGATTTATTTATCTTGCTATTTGAATTAGCAATGTACTCATACTCATCAACACTAAACTGAACAAAGTTATCTTTTGTATAGAAGATATTCTTTTTATCAGATAGTTGTAGTGAGAACATTTCAGTCGGATTAACTGTAAAAATATCAACATCACAAGTTGCGTATCCCTTATTTATTATTTCTGTTTTTATAATTTCCCTAAAATCAGAATAAATAGATTTGTTGTGTGACTTGGTAGAATATCCACACTCTTCTAAAAGTCGATTTAATGTGAGAGTAACTTGTCCAAAAGTTTCTAAATGTTTTCGCAAGTACATAACAATAAGGTAATATTTTAAACCAGATACTCCTTTGTGATTTTTAAATTCCTTTTTTGAAAATCCAACTGTTACATTGTGCTTTTCTTCTTTTGTTAAAAAAATATTGTCGTTTATATTGTTTTCCTCCTTTTATTCCCAGAATTTTGTTATTTTCTTAATGTCAATTAATCTTTTACCCCAAATTTTATCTTGGATTTCTGTTGGATTATTAATTGCATCTCCACAAGCTCCGTGATTTGCAAGTTTTATATCTTTGTTCAAAAAGTATAAAACTGAAAAATCTTCATAATATTTTATTTCAATTGCAACTTTTTGTTTTGGTTTTGATTTAGAATTTACATATCTGATATTGCAAGCAAGATCTGAAAAATATTCTTTGCAATAATTTATAAATATTAATAGTAATTCCGATGAATCATATAATGATTTTGGTGCTAATCCACTTTCAAAGTCAGCCAGCAAATCATCTTCTATGGAAATATATTCTCTATATGTATCTAATTCCTTAATAAAATTTTGGCTATCATTTGTTTGGTATTTTGCAAAAATTGGATTATCATGTTTCAATAATCTTGGATAGGTCATGTTATAACCTGACTTAAAAGAATCAAACTTATCAATAAAAAATCTTTCTGAAAACATAAGCAGCTCTTCATCATTTATTTCTTCTATTACATCAAAAGAAAAATTATCTTTCCCATATTTTTTAAAATCTTCTTGTAGATAAGCAGAATGATGATTTCCATCTTCTAATTCTCTAAAATGAACTTTCTTTCTAAACTCAATATCTTCACTTTTCCCGATATAACATTTTCCGTTAATTAAATTTGTGATTTTGTAAATACCTTGTATTTTATCCATAATTCCTCCTAATTTTTATATAAAATATACTCAATGGGAAAATAATCCCATAAAAATGCTAGTGTTAAGTAATCTGAATGGGAAAATTCCCCCATTGTACTCAAATATCAATGGGAAAATTCCCCCAAATAATGGGATATAGTAAAAAGCATAATAAATTAATAAAAACTCTAATAATATAAAAAGGATAAGACATTCGTA
>JAGKUT010000065.1 GCA_021152765.1 Actinomycetes bacterium | reverse complement strand
ATTATCAACATAACTACAATTTAAAACCATTTTATTTGAACACCCACATAATAAAAATAATAATAAAACAAATATCTTTTTCAAGATAATCACCTAAAAATAATATATGAAAAAATAAATTTATAGACACTTTACAAAAAATAATGTAAACACAATCAATTTGACATACTTTATTAGTGACAATAAAAAATACCACTGATATAATTAAGATAGTAGGAGGGATAATATGAACTACAAAACTGAAAAAATAGATAAAATGCAGGAATTGTATGATTTAAAAAAATCCTACAGTAAACAAACGCAAAAGTCATATGCTAAAATGACAGATGCACTTATAATTAATAACGACAGATTAAATACTTTAGTATTAACATGTGGAGTAATAATCTGTAGTATATTAATAAGCATCATTACAAGATAGAAGAATAAAAAGGAATAATAACTGTAAACAAAAAAGTTTACGGTTTTTATTTTATTTAAATAAAAAATTAAATTAATTCAAATAAATGGACTTAAAATAAATGATTTGATAAAATAAATATAGGTGATAATATGAAAAACTTAATACTAGTAGACGGAAATAATTTATTATTTAGAAGCTATTATGCAACTGCTTATAATGGAAACTTTATGAAAAATAGTAAAGGATTCCCAACAAACGGATTATTTGGATTTACAAATATGATAAATAAAATATTAGACGAGGAACAACCAACACATATAATAGTTGCTTTCGATAAAGGAAAAACATTCAGACATGAAAAATATAAAGACTATAAAGCTGGAAGAATAGAAATGCCAGATGAATTAAAACAACAATTTCCGGTGGCAAAAGAATTACTTACAAAAATGGGAATAACATATTATGAAATAGAGAACTATGAAGCAGACGATATAATAGGAACATTCGCTGAATTCTGTGAAAATGATCCTGAATATACTGGAACAATAATAAGTAGTGATAAAGATTTACTTCAATTAGTAACAAAAACTGTAAATATAAAACTATTAAAATCAAAAGACTATGTAAGATACACAGAAGAATCATTTAAACAAGAATGGGGAATTGACCCGATAAATATAATAGATCTAAAAGCTTTAATGGGAGACTCATCAGATAACATCAAAGGTGTAAAAGGAATAGGAGAAAAAGGTGCCTTAAAACTACTTCATGAATATAAAACACTAGACGGAATATATGAAAATATAGATAATATCAAAGGAGCAACAAAAGAAAAATTATTAGCTGGAAAACAAGACGCATATGAATCATATGAACTAGCTACAATATATAAAGAAGTACCTATGGAAATTAATATAAATGACTTAGAATATAGAGAACCAAATATAGATGAGCTTAATAAAATGTATGAAGAATTGGAATTTTATTCATTTCTAAAAAAAACACAAATAAAAAAACAAGAAGAAGTAAGCTTTAAAATAATAAAAGATATAAATGAAATAAGTATAAATGAAAAATCAGCTATATACCTAGAAGTATTAGGAACAAACTATCATAAATCCGAAATACTAGGAGCAGCAATATATAATAAAAATCAATCAATTTACATTCCAAAACAAATACTATTACAACAACCAAGTTTTCTAAAAGAACAAGAATTAATTACATATGATGAAAAAAAACTATATGTTGTATTAAAAGAAAATAATATTGAAATAAATAATATAACATTCGACACAATGTTAGCGGCTTACCTTCTAGAAAAAAATGTAAAAGACGATATAGCCTATTTAGCGAACCAATTTGGAATTAATATTCCATTCTATGAAACAGTATTTGGTAAACACGCAGATATAACTCCAGAAGAAAATGAAATCGCTAAAAATGCAGTATTAAAAGCTAAATTTATATATGATACAGAAAAAGATTTAACTGATAATCTAAAAAAACAAGAAATGTATGACTTATTCAATGATATAGAAATGCCACTAGGAATAGTACTAGGAGACATGGAATATGATGGAATAAATGTAGATAAAAAAACATTAGAAGAAATGGGAAAAGAAATTCTAGAAAAAACAGAAATAATAAGCAAAGAAATATATGAATTGGCTGGTACTGAATTTAATATATCTTCACCAATACAATTAGGAGATATACTATTTGAAAAACTAAATCTTCCACATGGAAAAAAAGGAAAAACAGGATACTCAACTGCAGTTGATGTGCTAAACAAATTAAAAGGAAAACATCCAATAATAGAAAAAATATTAGAATATAGAAGCCTAACAAAACTATACACAACATATATAGAAGGATTAATAAAAGAAATACAAAGTGACAATAAAATTCACACAATTTATAATCAAGCACTAACAAGAACAGGAAGACTATCAAGTCAAGAACCAAACTTACAAAATATACCAGCTAGAGATGAATATGGAAAACTAATAAGAAAAGCATTTATTCCAAGTGAAGACTCAGTAATAATGAGTGGAGATTATTCACAAATAGAACTAAGAATACTATCAAGTATTGCGCAAGTTGAATCACTAATAAATGCATTCAATAACGATTTAGATATACACGCAAAAACAGCTAGTGACATATTTAAAAAGGACATAAATGAAATTACATCACAAGAAAGAAGAGTCGCAAAAGCAGTAAACTTTGGAATAATATATGGAATAAGTAGCTATGGACTATCAGAAAATTTAAATATACCAACATACGAAGCAAAAGGATTCATAGATAACTATCTAAATACATATCCAGGAATAAAAGAATACATGGACAAAACAATAAAACAAGCACATGAACTAGGATATGTAAAAACACTATTTAATAGAATTAGAATAATACCAGAACTACAAAATAAAAACTACATGATAAGACAAGCAGGAGAAAGAATGGCCTTAAATACACCAATACAAGGAACAAGTGCAGATATAATTAAAAAAGCAATGGTAGAAGTACATAGAAAATTCAAAGAAAAAAATCTAAAATCAAAAATGATACTTCAAATACACGACGAACTTGTAATAGATACTAAAAAAGATGAATTAGAAGAAATTAAAACTATATTAAAAGAAATAATGGAAAATACATATAAATTAAGTGTACCATTAAAAGTAGATATAAATATAGGAGATAACTTGTACGAAGCAAAGTAGGTGATTTTATGATAGAAAATATTAGAGAAAAAATGCTAGTACACGAAAAAGAACTAGGAGAATATGCAACTAGGGACAGAGAATCAATAAGATTAAAAGAAGAAATAAAAGATATACGTCCTGAATACTATAGAGATGTAGACAGAATTATATGGTCAAAATCATACTTTAGATACATGGATAAAACACAAGTATTTACAATAAAAGATAATGATCATATCTCAAGAAGAATGAGTCATGTTCAAATGGTATCAAAAATCGCAAGAACCATAGGAAGAGCGCTATCGTTAAATGAAGACTTAATAGAAGCAATGGCGCTAGGTCATGACTTAGGACACGTACCATTTGGTCATTTAGGAGAAACATTTTTAAATGAACTATCATTAAAACACAATGAAGGCGTATTTATGCATAATGTTCAAAGCGTAAGAAATTTAATGAATCTTGAAAAAAATGGAAAAGGATTAAATTTGACAATTCAAACACTAGATGGAATACTTTGTCATAATGGTGAATTAATACTAGATAAATATGCACCTATTGAAAAAACAAAAGAAGAATTTTTAGAAGACTATGAGAACTGTTATAAAAGCGTCGAAAATATACTTTCACTTAGACCAATGACGTTAGAAGGATGCGTAGTAAGAATAAGCGATGTAATCAGTTATATTGGAAAAGATATAGAAGACGCAATAACAATGAATATATTAAAACCAGAAGAACTACCAGAATCAATAATGAAAATTCTTGGAGAAACCAATGGCGATATAGTAACAACACTAGTATTAGACATAATTGAAAACAGTACTGATAAACACTATATAACTATGTCAGAAAAGATAATGAAAGCACTAAATGATCTTCAAAAGTTTAATTATGAAAATATATATTACAAGGTAATAACTAAAGAACAAAAAGAAAAATATAAAGAAATGTTTAATACAGTATTCGAAACAAACCTAAAATATTTGGAAAACAAAAATACAGAAACAAGCATATATGAAGTATACCTAAATAATATGACAGAAGAATATAAAAATAATACAACAAATGAAAGGATAGTTATTGACTACATTGCAGGTATGACAGATGACTATTTCACAAAAGAATATAGTAAAATTATTGATAAAAACAATAATTAATGTTAAAATAAATATATATTCATAGGATGGTGATAATATGGACGAAACGAAAGTATATGATACAGATGAATTTATAGATGAGAATATTTCTGAAACATTAAAAGAAATTGTTTTGAATCTAGAAGATAGAGGATATAACCCTATAAATCAAATTGTTGGTTACTTAATGAGCGGAGACCCTGGATACATCTCAAATCATAAAGAATCAAGAAATAAAATACTTAAATTTGATAGAACAAAAATTATAGAAGTTTTATTAAAAGAATTTATAAAATGAAATATTTAGGATTAGATTTAGGAACAAGGACACTAGGACTATCAATAAGTGACTTAACACATACAATAGCGTCAACATATAAAACAATAAGATACGAAGAAAACGATTATGAATATCTATTAGAAGAATTGAAAAAAATAATAGAACAAGAAAAAATCGGAAAATTAGTACTAGGATTACCAAAAAATATGAATAACACAATAGGTGAAAGCGCAGAAAGATGTTTGAATTTTAAAGAAGAATTAGAAAAAAATTTAAACATAGATGTAGAAATGCAAGATGAAAGATTAACAACAGTAGAAGCACATAACTATATGATAGAAGCAAATATGTCTAGAAAAAAAAGAAAACAAAAAGTAGACAGTTTAGCAGCAAACATTATATTACAAACGTACTTAGATAGAAAGAAGGATTAAGATGGAAGAAAAAATGACATTCAAAGTAACAAACGAAGAAGGACAAGAAGTAGAATACGAAGTATTATTTACATTCGATTCAGATGAAACAAAGAAAAGCTATATGGTATATACAGATGATTCAAAAGATGAATCTGGAAATACAAGAGTTTTCGCATCAGCTTATGTACAAGGAGAAGAAGAAACAGAATTATTACCAATTGAAACTGATAAAGAATGGAAAATAATTGAAACAATTCTAAAAGAACTACAAGAAGAAGCAAAAGGAGAAAATAACCAATAATACTTCTATGAAAAGAAAATTGAATAAGAAGGGAATAATTGCCATTATAATAA
>JAGKUT010000064.1 GCA_021152765.1 Actinomycetes bacterium | reverse complement strand
CATATATAGCTGTTGCTACTTCATCTGCTTCTTCTTCATCATCGTCATCATGATTATATTGATTCTTCTTATAGTAAGAAGTTATTTCATCTTGAACTTGTTGATATGTTTTTTCACCTTTTATATGTTCTTCAGATAATTCAACCATATATTTAGAAGGTTTTAATCCATCAACTTCTTGAAGACCAAATGCAATGTTCCAATATAATTGTTTTACCTCAGGACTTTTTTCATCTTCTACTTTATCATAAGTTATTTCATCCATTTAAATACCTCCTTTTCTCAAGTTATTATATGTATATATTATACCATATTTTCTCTAAAAACTCATCAAATATAGTAATATTTTATCACTAATTATTTAATTCTAATCCATAATCAACTCTTAAATATATAAAGGCATGTTCTTTTATTTTTTCTTCTTTTTCTTTTGTATAATTAACAGTATCATGCAATGTCTTATAAATATGTTCAATATTTATAGGTTTACCATTTGAATGCTCATAATTTAAATAAATTAAATCTGCCAACAATCTAGCATCATTTTCCATTCTTAATTTATTTTCTGCTTTAATAAATTCTTTTTCACTTTTCATAAGATTCATCCTCCAATTTATTGCATGTTACCTCTCTTGCAATAGATTGTCAAATCATTTCTAATATTTTATTTTTTATTAATAAATTCTATTTCTTCATGAACACTTTTTGAAATAATTTTATGGATAATGTTTGGAGGGCAAAAATTTTCATGTCTTCTTTTATCAATTATTTTCTGTATTTCTATTAAATCTACATCATTTTTTGCTTTATTTAATAAATGTTCCGCAAGATAAACACATTTATTAATTTTAATGTATGAGATTATCTTTTTAAATAAATAACAGAAAAATGAAGCAAAAGAAATCAAGCCTGCAAGGAACTCAATTATATTAAATTTCATTAAAGCACATGTTATTAGATAAGTAATAAACAATACTATTACCAAAATAATAACTATTATTAAATATATTGTTGAGATTTTTTTATCCCATTTTATATTTTGACTCTGTGTTGATTTTATTATATCTAATCTTTTAGTTTCACCTTCATCAAAATACCAATCTTTTAATCCCGGTGGATTAGATTTTCCATCATTACTTATTTGTTGATTATAATATGGCTTATTTTTCTTTAATATATTATGTATATATTTTCTGCAATTTTCTTCAAATTGTTTTGTTATATCATTAAATTCATACAGTTTATAATCAAAATACTTTTTTAAATCTGCACCTTTTTTTATATAATCATTAGTAACATATGATATTATATAAATAATTAATGCAATTAAACCATTAACTAATAATTTTATCATAGTATTATTTATTTCAAAGAAATCAAACATACATACAATAAGTATTAATAAAAGATTAATACTATCTAATTTGTTTGCTTTATTGTAATACTGTCTTTGCGCATATAAAATATCTAACATACCTTTTTCATTTTGTTTATCAAAAATACTATTTTTTATCATTAAACCACCTCCTAAAGTCCTTAATTAGTAAATTATAATTAGGATCCTGCTTACATTTTATAATTATGTTTCCATGGCAATTTCTTATTTTTTTATTACTTCCACATGGGCATAAATTGTGACCTCTATAAGTATTAAAAAAAATGTATTTAATTATATTTAAACTATTTTCTTCATTATTAAGATTAAAATATTTTTTATAAAATTCTGCAATTCCTTGATTTCCATGCGAATATTGACCAAATGGATAAATTGCATATTTTTGAAAATATTCATAAGAAATATAATAAGATTCAACATATTTTTCAATCCATAAACAAATACTTTTAGTATCACGTATAAACAATAATTGCTCTATATCTGTTGCTAAGCATAATCTCCTATCAGAATAACAATGTTCATAATTTCTTTTTATCTTTTTCCCTACATCATATACATATGGAATGCTAGATTTATTAAAATCTATTAATAAATCATAGCATCCGCTTATTATTTCATCATTACAATTTTTACAAATTTTTATACTACCACTAATAGTATTTTTATTACTATCATATATAAGATTTGGATACTTCTTATTTATCATATCAAGATCTATATACTCACTAATCATGATAAGGCTTAACTCCATCACTTATTTTTTCTGTCTTATTGCGTTCAAATAATTTATCAACTATTTCATTTCCTAAGGAGTTACCCAAAATTCCTATGTGCTCATTATTATTTAAATCTATAATATCTGAAAAATCCTTATTAGCTTTTTTTACCCAGTTAAAAAATAATGTAGCATTTTCTTTATCTCTATTCCATGAATCTAATAAATTATCTTTATCATTAACAGGATTAAGAAACTCCCATTTTCCATCTTTCTTAATAATTGGAGAAACGATTTTAGAATATAATTCATCTGAAGAATAATGGTTCAATTCCTTTAAAACATTAAATACTAGGTCAATAGAATCAATATCAGTTGATGAATTAATAGCTATTAATGCCGCAAAAGTTGTTATTATAATACTTGCAGGTTTATTATCTTCCTTATGTATCTTACTAAAATAGATATCCCTACTTCTTTTTAATATTTGAATAGCTTCCTGTAAGGAACTTTTATTAAAATATTCTGGAATATCATCTACACTTGCATATATTTGTTTATTTGCTTCAAATAAACTTCTCATTCTATTTTCTCGATTGTATAATGCAAATCTACTATTTATGTCATTAAACCATGTTTGATATCCTTTTGGATTAATTGTATACCAACCATATTTACTTTCTTTCGTAGCTATTTTAAGAACATTAATTAAATACTCTTCACTTATGTTTTTTCCACATATATTCGGATTTTCTTCCGAAATAGTAGGTACTAAATCAATAGAAAATTCATAATCACCAATTTTTGCATACTCTAAGGTAAAACATTTAGGCCATTCCTTTATTTTATCATTATACACTTCAGAATCATTTAAAGTAGAAATCAAACTATTACGGATTTCTTCAGAAGTTAAATTTTCATTTTCAAATTGACATATAACATCAATATCATAAGCTTTATCTTTACCATTAGAATAAGGTTTAGTTGCTGTGCCTATTGCAAAAGATCCCTGTAGTGAAATATCAACATTTAAGCCATGTTCATTCAAATACTTTGCGATATTCTTATATTTTTCTTCTGCATTTTTAAACATTGATGGTGTTATATCAAGTCCATTAATAATTTTTTTAATATCTTGTTTTCTTTTTTGTAGTATATTGTCCATAAATATTACCTCCTATCTTGCTCTATTTCTCAATGCACTACCAGCTACACTTTTAGTAGCTTTGGTTGTCTTCTTACTTCTTAGTTGACTACTAGCTTTTTTAGCTACAGCTTTAGACGTTCTTATTTTATTCGCCATTTTTTCATCTCCTCACTAGGTCCTTATTTCTTTAACAAAAAAAGACTGCAAAACGTAAACTTAAGCAATCTTACAAAAAACCTATTGATTAGAATTCAAATTTATTATATAATTAGAGTGTAATAGGTTTTTGTAATTGCTTATTACTTGTCTATTTGTGCTTTGTATTCAGTTCGCACATTTATTCATTTTGCCTTTCTTTTTTGCCGAAAAGATTGGCCTTTTTTGAAGTAAAGTCTACTCTTCTACTTCAATTTAAATTATAACAAAAAACATCAAATAATTCAATCTGTATTTGGTGTTTTTTTAATGTTTTAAGCCGTTTTCAGCCTCTTTTTGTCCTTACACTAGTCATGGTATTTAATCCAAATATAGCCATCTAAATACCCAATTAAATTTATAATGGTAAGTGAACCTTTCACCGCCCGCATTAATATGATTAGATATGACAATAACATTAGGATCATCACCATAAAAACTTAAAATCTTATTAACCCTATCACTAGGACTTAAAGTACTATCATCTAATCTAGTAATAGAAACAGGAATACCTAACTCCTTAAACCTATTATACATATATCTAGAAATATCTAAAGTAATATTCTTTTCAATAATACCATTACCACTTGCACCAGGATCTTCCCCGCCATGTGCTAAATACCTTTATGCACGGAACATAAGTAAGAAAGTGTGTAATACAAAAATAACCTAATCATTGAAAAGGTTATTTTTATTTTAATAAACTTTTGTAACAGTTCCTCGTCCTACAGTGCGTCCACCTTCACGAATACTAAATTCTGTTCCAACTTCCATTGCTACATTACTAATTAATTCAACGGATATTTTAACATTGTCTTCTCCTGGATTTACCATTTCAACACCATCAGGTAAAGTTATTACACCTGTGATATCTGTTGTTCTAAAATAAAATTGTGGTCTATAGTTATTAAAGAATGGGGTATGTCTTCCACCTTCTTCTTTAGTTAATATATAAACATTTGCTTCAAATTTCGCTGTGGCTTTGATTGAGTTAGGTTGAGCGATAACTTGTCCTCGTTCAACTTCTTCACGATTAACATCTTTTAATAATATTCCAGCGTTGTCTCCAGCTTCAGCATAATCTAATTCTTTTCTAAACATTTCAATTCCAGTTACGGTGGTTGTTATTATTTCGTGATCTAATCCAATTATTTGAACTTCATCATTTAAATTTATTGTTCCTCTTTCAACACGACCTGTTACTACGGTTCCTCTACCAGTTATTGTAAATACATCTTCAATGGCCATTAAGAAAGCTCCATCTTTATCATATGTTAAATTAGTATTTGGATCTACAGTACCAGTTGTATTACCATTAGTATTATTTTGTGTTTCAGTATTCTCATTTACATTACTATTTTCTTCAACTTGATTATCATTACTTGGTGTTGTATCTTTTTTCATTAATTTACTTGCACCAAATATTGCAATTATTACAACTACAGCAACAATAATTATAGGAACAATTACAGACTTTTTATTATTTCCATTATTATTAGATTGTTGTGTAATATTTGAATTAACGTTTTGATTAGTATTGGTTTGAATAGGTTGTTGCATTGGATTATTTAATTGTTCTTGAATTTGTTTTAAATTTGTTCCACAGTTAGGACAAAATTCTGCTCCATCTACTACTTGATTTCTACAATTTGGACAAAACATTTTTAGTGCTCCTTTCTTTAATTTTTATATTCAATTTTTCTTCTGCAAAATTTACAAGTTCCAGTTTGTTCTGTAAGCATATTGTCGGAACCACAATATGGACAATGAACAATGTGTGTATTTTTTGCTTTTTCTCTTTTTTCTTGCATTTTTAAATCATTTTCTTTTCTAATTTCATAATCTTTTTGTAAATCTTTTTCTATATAATCTTTTAT
>JAGKUT010000063.1 GCA_021152765.1 Actinomycetes bacterium | reverse complement strand
AAAAAAAATAATATATAATATAACTAGTCCAAAGGCAAAGACCTAGAAGTAGTAGTAATCTAAGTTATTTTTTAGAGAGTTAGTGTTTGGTGAAAACTAACAATAACATTTTATGAATTCACCTAGAGAGCTTTATAATGAAAAATTATAACGTTATCTCGCGTTAAGAGAATTAAAGTGCATAGTAAATCTATGAATTAAGGTGGTACCGCGATTTCTCGTCCTTAAATTCATGGATTTTTTTATTTGAAAGGGTGATTTTATGCAAGAAAAAATTAATAGTTTAAGGACTGAAATTAAAGAGAAATTAGAAAAAACTAAAACACTAAAAGACTTAACAGAATTAAAGAATATCTATCTAAGTAAAAAAGGACCTATTACAGAATTGATGTCTCACATGAGAGAATTAAATGATGAAGAAAAAAAAGAATTTGGAAAAATAATGAACGAATTCAAAACAGATATAAATAACTCATTTGATTCATTAAAAAATAAAATTGAAGAATATGAATTAAATAAAAAACTAGAATCAGAAAAAATTGATATCTCACTTCCTTCAACAAAGATAAATGTAGGAGCTCCTAACATACTAGAAAAACTAATAGAAGAAGTAGAAGAAACATTCATATCAATGGGATATGATGTAGTAGATGGACCAGAAATAGAAGAAGACAAATATAACTTTGAAATGTTAAATATTCCAAAAGGACATCCAGCAAGAGATGCTCAAGACACATTCTATATTGAAGGAGAAGAAATACTACTTAGAAGCCAAACATCTCCTGTACAAGTAAGAACAATGTTAAAAGGAAATGGTATTACTCCAATCAGAATGATTTGTCCAGGAAAAACATATAGAAGAGATGATGACGACGCAACTCACTCACATCAATTCATGCAAATAGAAGGATTAGTAGTAGATAAAGAAATATCTTTAAGTGATTTAAAAGGAACATTAGATGTAATATTCAAAAAATTATTCGGAGAATCAACAGAAACAAGATTCCATCCAAGTTATTATCAATTCACAGAACCATCAGTAGAAGTAGATATTACATGCCATAAATGTAAAGGAAAAGGATGTAATATTTGTAAAAACTCAGGATGGATAACAGTAGCAGGAGCAGGAATTGTACATCCAAACGTATTAAGAATGAGCGGATATGATCCAAAAGTTTGGACAGGATTCGCATTCGGATTCGGAGCAGATAGACTTGCTATGGAAAAATATGACATACATGACTTAAGAGCAATCTATAATACAGATTTAAGAGAATTAAAAACTTTCGATAGAAAGGAGGCAGAATAATGATAAGTTTAGAATGGGTATCAGAATATATTGATATTAGTGACGAAGATTTAAAAGAACTTGCAAGAAAAATAACAGAATCAGGAATAAACGTAGAAAAGATAATAACAAACCATATAGATAATCTAACAATAGGAGAAGTAGTAGAATGCATAGACCATCCGGATAGTGACCACTTACATGTCTGCCAAGTTAACATTGGAGATAAAGTAACACAAATAGTATGTGGAGCACCTAACGTAAGAAAAGGATTAAAAGTAATAGTTGCTCTTCCAGGAGCAGTTCTTCCAGGAAATTTTGAAATAAAAACCTCAAAAATTAGAGGAGAAGAATCAAATGGAATGATTTGTGCTTTATATGAATTAGGACTAGAAGAAAAAACAGAAGAAGCCTACAATAGAGGAATAGAAGAATTAGGAAGCGACGCTAAAGTAGGATCTGATCCATTAGTATATTTAAAACTAGAAGATACAATATATGAACTAGATATACATAAACATAGAAATAACGACTGCTATTATCACATCGGATTCGCATATGAAATATCAGCAATATTAAACAAAAAAGTAAAAATGCCTGAAATTAGTTTCAATGAAATAGAAGATGATATCAATAATCACTTTAACTTAGAAATAAAAACAAAAAAATGTCCATATTATTTAGCTAAAATGGTTACAGATGTAGAAATCAAAGAATCACCTGATTTTATTAAAAAAAGACTTACTAGAGCAGGAATGAGACCAATAAATAATGTAGTAGATATTTCAAACTATGTAATGTTAGAATATGGGCAACCACTACACTTCTTTGATAAAGAAAAACTAGGAGATAAAATAATAGTAAGAGATGCAGAAAACAATGAAAAAATCACAACATTAGACGATAAAGAAAGAACATTATCTGAAAAAGATATCGTAATATCAAATGAAAAAGAAGCAATCGCAATAGCAGGAGTAATGGGTGGTCAAAACACTGAAGTAGATAATAATACAAAAACTATCCTAATAGAAAGCGCTATATTCGAACCAGTATCAATTAGATATACTGCTGGGAATCAAAATCTAAAAAGTGAAGCATCAATAAGATTCGGAAAAGGATTAAACTATGAATATACCGATTTAGCAATAGAAAGAGCATGTCAATTACTAGAAAAATACGCAAATGCGAAAGTATTAAAAGGTATAGTTAAATATGACACTGTAGATAAATCAGAAAAAATAGTTAAATTTAAAGCAGAAGATATTAATAAAATGTTAGGAATAACAATATCAGAAAGTGATATGGAAAAAGAACTAGATAGATTAGATTTCAAATATGAGAAAAATAGCGATGAATTTATAGTTACAATTCCAAAAAGAAGACTAGATATAGATCCTAATATAAATGATATTGCAGAAGAAATAGGAAGACTATATGGATACAATAACTTAGTATCAACACTACCTAAAACAAATGTAAGAAAAGGTGGATATGTAGGAGATGTCAAATATAGAAAAGAATTCTCAAAAAGATTAAGAACACTAGGATTAAATGAAACAAAAACATACACATTAACTTCACCTGATATGGCAAATACATTTAAATATGAAGAAAAAGAAAATGTAGTATTACCAAATCCAATGAGTATAGATAAAAGCGTTGTAAGAACAACATTAATACCTTCATTAATAAATGTATATACTTACAATAAAACTAGAAAAGTAGAAGACATAATGCTATATGAAATAAGTAAAACATATGATAAAAAATATAATGAAGATATTAAAATATCAATACTTATGAAAGGTAATTATATAATAAATAAATGGCAAAATAATAAAATGAAAACAGACTTCTATGTAATAAAAGGATTAATAGAAAATCTATTAGACTATGCAGGATTCAAAAATAGATATGAATTCCAAGTAGACAGTATTCCAAATATGCACCCAGGAATGTCAGCTCGAATTTTACTTGATAGAGAACCTATAGGAATAATTGGTAGAGTACACCCAAGTACATTAAAAGATGAAGTATATGTAGCAGAATTATCATTAACAAAACTAATTAAACCAATTAAACCAATAAAATATAAAGAATCATCAAAATATCCAGAAATAAAAAAAGATATGGCATTCATAGTAAGTAAAGAAACTACATCAAAAGAAATAGAAACAGAAATTAAAAGAGCAGGCGGAAGATTACTTACAAACATCGATGTATTTGATGTATATACTGGTGAAAATGTTAAAGATGATGAAAAATCAATTGCCTATAACTTAACATTCTCATCAAACGAAAAAACATTAACTGATGAAGAAGTAATGCAAGTATTTAATAATATTATTAATAAAGTTGAAACAAAATTAAATGTTAAACTAAGAAGTGAATAAAAGTACTTGAAAAAAAGTACTTTTTTTGATATTATATGACTATAGAAAGTAGGAGTAATATGAAAAATAAAGGATTTACACTAGTAGAATTGCTAGCTGTAATCGTGATTATAGGATTACTAGCAGTATTAATAGTACCAAAAGTAAATAAAACGTTGAAAGATGCAAGGAAAAGCATAAATAAAACATCAATATCAGGATTAACAAGAACAGCAAATAATTATTATGCAGAAAACGCCTCTATGAAAAGAAATTTTCAAGGTTGTTCATATAATTTCACAACAGATACAAATACATGTGATAACTTGGAATTCACAGGAGAAAAACCTAAAACAGGAAAATTAAAAATAAACAAAGAAGGCAAAATATCAATAGTCGCTCAATTTGATAAAAAATGCTACATAAAAAATTATGATTCTGATGAAATAATAGAACAAGATTATAGTGAAGAAACATGCAACTTAGGATTTAGAGGTACATATGTAGCACCAACAGATACTGATACACATAAAGGAATAGTTTACATTGATCCAACAGATTTAAAGAAAACATGTAATGAAACACTAGCATCACAAAATATAAATCAATTTGATGCACCAACAGGAGTAAATACAGGATGTATGAAATTCTATATATATGACGAAAATAGCGACGGAACAGTAGATATGATTTTAGATCACAATACAAGTGGAAATATATATTGGGATAGAAATGCTACTGCAACTAGTTCAAGTATGAAAGAAGTTGCGGTAAGATTAACAGAAGATACAGAAGACTGGTTAGGTAATCCACGACTAATATATGCAGATGAAATTGCTCATATAGTAGGTGCTGACAGAGAAGATACAATAAAATGGGATAAAAACAAAGAAGTGATGGATTATTATGAACCAGATAATATTGATAAAATAACAAGTTTTTATCTAGACGGAAGTGGAACAACATATTCAAAAACAGATGGATGGAAAAAACAAGTGGCAGATTTAGAAAATAAGTCGCGCTATTCATGGTTATATGATTATACTGAATGTGAAAGACGTGGATGCAATAATTATGATGGAAGATATTATTATAGTAATGATCTTCGTAAGGAAAATAATAGTGAAAGCATAACTAACACTGGTTATTACATATCAGGTTACTGGACGCAAGATAATACAGCAGATAAAAGATATGTCTGGGTCGTGGATTATACTGGTGAATTAAAAGTCGCAACTGCATTCGGTACAGGTTGGGGGGTACGCCCAGTTATAACACTATCAAAAGAATCATTAGAAATTGATTAAAAAATAAAATCATAAGTAAAAAACTTATGTTTTTTTCTTTGTATAAAAATACGCTAAAAATAATAAACTTATATAGGTGGTAATATGAGTATAGTAAAAAGAGCCAGAAACTATTTACTAGATGAAATGTTCAATATGAGAGTTTTAAAGAATAAAATAGATATATGTAACTATGAATCAATTGGATACTTAGACAATGATTTAATTATAATAAACTATGATAGCGGAGAAATAAAAATAAAAGGAGAAAACCTTGTAGTATCAAAATTATTAAATGATGAAATATTAATTTCAGGAGATATAAAAAACATTGAAATGAGGTAAATATGAAAAATAAAATCATATACCAATTAAAAAACAAAATAAAAATAAGTATTACAG
>JAGKUT010000062.1 GCA_021152765.1 Actinomycetes bacterium | reverse complement strand
CCATAATTGTAGCTGTAACAAATGACGTAAATAGAAGTCAAAATACATCAAATAATTCAAATTAAAAAGAATAAAAAATAAAAATCACCACATAATAAAAATGGTGATAAAATGGAAAATAATGAAAAAAATGAAACAAAAAATGAATCAGAAAATCAAAATAGTGAAAACATAAACGCATTAGATGAAATATGTAAAGGTGCATGTATGGGAATGGATGCCATACACTTCATACTAGAAAAAGTAGACAATAATGACTTAAGAGAATATCTACAAAAAGACTATGAAAAGTATAATAAAATAAAAGAAGAAATAGAAGAAATATATCCAGAATACAACGATGGTAAACCACATGAAACAAGTGCTTTAAACAAAGCTAGAACTTGGTATGGAATAGAAATGAAAACACTAACAGACGATACAACTAGTAAGCTTGCAGAACTATTACTACAAGGAATAAATATGGGAATAATAGAGGGAAGAAGAATACTAAATAAAAAAGAAATTGATAATACTGTAAATGAAATAGTGTCAGAATATGTTAGTATGCAAGAGATGAGCATGGAAGTATTAAAAAAATATTTATAAATTTATAAAAAACTATTTTATAGAAAATAGTGATTGTGCTATAATTAAAAAGAGCCTATCAGTTCTCGAAAAGAGAGCTGATATTTTTTTTAGGGAGGTAGTCACATGACAAAATATGTATTTGTAACTGGTGGTGTTGTATCAGGATTAGGTAAGGGAATTACAGCGTCATCATTAGCTCTTTTATTAAAATCACGTGGATATAAAGTATTCATGCAAAAATTTGACCCTTATATTAATGTTGATCCAGGAACAATGAACCCTATTCAACATGGTGAAGTATTCGTAACATATGATGGATGCGAAACAGACCTAGACTTAGGACACTACGAAAGATTTATAGATGAAGAATTAAACTACACTTCAAATATAACAAATGGTAAAATCTTCAAATCAGTAATAGAAAAAGAAAGAAGAGGAGACTATTTAGGTGCAACAGTACAAATGGTACCTCACGTAACAAATGAAATTAAAAACAAAGTATATGAAGCAGGAACAGTAACTGGCGCAGATATAGTAATAACAGAAATTGGTGGTACTGTTGGAGATATTGAATCACAATCAATGATAGAAGCATTAAGACAAATTCAATATGAAAAAGGAACTGAAAACACATTCTTCGTACACTGTACACTAATTCCATATATTTATGGTTCAAATGAACTAAAAACAAAACCAACACAAAATAGTGTTAGAGACTTAAGAAATATGGGAATAAGACCAGATGCACTAGTTTGCAGAGCACCATTTGAAACAGGAGAAAATATAAAGAAAAAATTGTCTCTATTCTGCTCAGTACCAGTAGAAAATGTAATAGATTCAATAGATGTAAAAAATATATATGAAATACCTATAAATTATCATAAACAAGGTTTTGATGAAATAGTATTAAAACAATTTAATTTACCAATTAAAAAAGCAAACTTAAAATATTGGGAAGACTTAATCAAAACAGTTGATAACCTAAAAAATGAAATAGAAATAGCTTTAGTAGGAAAATATGTAGAACTACATGATGCATACATATCAGTAGCTGAAGCATTAAAACATGCAGGATATAAATACAACACAAAAGTAAATATCAATTGGATAGATTCAGAAAATCTAGAGAGTGATAACGTAAATTTAAAAGAAATATTCAAAAACTCAAAAGGTATATTAGTACCAGGAGGATTTGGAACTAGAGGAACAGATGGAAAAATAAAAGCAATTAACTACGCTAGAACAAATAAAATACCTTTCCTAGGAATATGCTTAGGAATGCAACTAGCTGTAATTGAATTTGCCCAAAACGTACTAAAACTAGAAGATGCAACATCAACAGAATTTAATCCAGTATGTAAAAACCCAGTAATAGACTTAATGGCTGACCAAAAAGCAGTAAGTAATATGGGAGGAACATTAAGACTAGGAAACTATGAATGTACATTAGTACCAAATACATTAGCAAGTAAAATATATAAAGAAGATAAAATACTAGAACGTCATAGACATAGATATGAATTTAATAATAAATATAAAGAACAATTAGAAGATAAAGGAATGATATTCTCAGGAATTAATGAAGCAAACAACCTAGTAGAAATAATAGAACTAAAAGATCATCCACACTTTATAGCAAGTCAATTCCACCCAGAATTCAAGAGTCGTCCAACAAGACCACACCCATTATTTGATTCATTCATTAAAGCTAGTATAAAATAGAAAGAAAAAATAAAAAAACCTTTAGAAAATAAAGAATATTTGAAGATTTATATTTATAAGTCTTCTTTTTTATGCTATAATTAATCCGATGGTGATTTTATGAAAATGAAAATTATGGATGTAAACTTAAACTATCAAAGGTATGGAAATATTGAAGGAAAAACAATAGTACTGTTACACGGTTGGGGACAAAACATAGATATGATGAAACCAATTGGTGACAGATTCACTAAAGACTTTGATATTGTAATCTTTGACTTACCAGGATTTGGACATAGTAGCGAGCCAAAGGAATTTTTCTCATGCTACGATTATGTAGAACTAATACATAAAGCATTAGAAGAATTAAAAGTAGAAAAACCAATAATAATAGGACATTCATTTGGTGGGAAACTAGGATTATTATATGCTAGCAAGTATGAAACAGAAAAACTAGTTTGTCTAGCAAGTCCATTCTGTAAAGAAATACAAAAAGTCACTATGAAAGCAAAACTTCTAAAGACACTAAAAAAAGTACCACTATTAAACAAACTAGAAGACTTTGCTAAAAGACACATGGGCTCTACAGACTATAGAAATGCAAGTGGAGTTATGAGAAATATATTAGTAGGTCACGTAAACCTAGATATAAAAGAAGATATCAAAAAAATAAAATGTCCTACACTACTAATATGGGGTACTAATGATGAAGCAGTATCAATCGAAAGAGCATACGAATTAGAAAAACTAATAAAAGATGCAGGATTAGTAGTATATGAAGGATGCACACACTACGCATACCTAGAAAGACTAGGACAAACAATAAGCGTATTAAAAAGCTTTTTAGGATAGGAGTATAAACATGAAAATAAAAGTTGGAGTTATATTCGGTGGGGAAACAGTTGAACATGAAGTAAGTATTATTTCAGCAATACAAGCAATAAACAACATGGATAGAAATAAATACGATATTATTCCTATATATATTGGAAAAGATAGAACATGGTATACAGGGAAAATGTTAGAAGATATTAATATCTATAAAGACATGGATTTATTAAAAAGATATGCAAAAAAAGTTACACTTTGTAAAAAAGATAACACTTATTTCTTAGTAAATACAAAAGGATTATTTAGAAAAGATGTAGCTGAACTTGATGTAGCATTCCCAATAGTACATGGAATAAATGTAGAAGATGGAACACTTCAAGGATACTTAGACACAATAGGAATTCCATATGTTGGAAGTAGAGTACTTGGAGCTGCATTAGGACAAGACAAAGTAGTAATGAAACAAGTATTTGCTGCAGAAGACATTCCAGTAGTACCATACACATGGTTCTATGACACAGAATACTATACATCAAAAGAAGAAATAGAAAAGAAAATAAAAAAACTAGGATATCCAGTTATAATTAAACCAGCAAACCTAGGAAGTAGTGTTGGTATATCAATAGCAAGAACAGAAGATGAATTAGAAAAATCAATAGAAGAAGCAATCGAATACGATACAAAAATAGTAGTAGAAAAAGTAATAGAAAATATGACAGAAGTAAACTGTAGTGTACTTGGAAACTATCAATCACAACAAACAGGAGTACTAGAAGAAGTAATGGGTGCAGATGAATTCCTATCATATCAAGACAAATATCTTGGTGGTGGAAAAACAAAAGGCTCAAAAGGAATGGCTAGTACAAATAGAGTAATACCAGCAAGAATCAGTGATGATCTAACAAAAGAAATAAAAGAAACATCAAAAAAAGTATTCAGAGCACTAAATCTAAGTGGAGTATGTAGAATAGACTATATAATAGATAAAAAGAATAACAAATTCTATGTAAATGAACCAAATACAATACCAGGAAGTCTATCATTCTATCTATGGGAACCAGCAGGAAAACCATACAATGAATTATTAGACGATATGATTAATATCGCAATAAAAGACTTCAAAAATAGAAGCAGTAAAACATATTCATTCGAAACAAATATATTAAGTAACTGTAATGGATTAAAAGGTTCAAAAGGAATGAAAGTTAACTAAGAGGATAATACCTCTTTTTTTGTTGACAATAAAAATAGAATATTATATTATAAAAACATAAATGAATCGAGGAAAAAAATGGAAATAATAGAGGAACAACCAAATTTAAAATCAAAGGTTTTAAGACTTGAATTAAAGAGATTAGAGAAGGATACAGGAAGAAAATCACTACAATATGGATCGCAACTAGAATTCCCACAACAAAGAAAAACAAAAGTAAAAAGACTTGATAGACCATCCAAATTTAAAAGAAAATTTTAGAGGATAATTCCTCTTTTTTTCTATTGACAAGATACTAAAATATTTGATATGATAAATGCAACATTTTTGCATTAAAAGGAGAATTAATATGTTAGATATAATACAAGATACACTACTAGATACAGTAAAATTATTACCATTTTTATTTGTTACATTCTTAATAATAGAATATATAGAACACAAAATAAATAATAAAAAGATAATAACAAAATCAAAGAAATTTGGACCATTTTTTGGAAGCTTACTTGGAGTAATACCACAATGTGGAATAAGTGCTTCAGCTACAAACTTATACGCAACAAGAATAATTTCACTAGGAACATTAATATCAGTATACTTATCAACTAGTGATGAAATGTTACCTATATTAATTGCTAATAAAGCAGAAACAAGTATAATATTAAAAATACTAGGACTAAAATTCCTAATAGGTATGATATCAGGATTTATAATTGATTTAGTACTAAGAAAAAAAGAACAACCACAAATAGAATCATTGTGTGAACATGATCATTGTAACTGTAATCATAATCACAGTATTATTAAATCTGCTTTAAAACATACATTAAGTATTACATTATTTATAATGATATTTTCATTCATAATAAACATTATATTTGAATACCTAGGAGAATCCTTCTTAGAAAACTTATTCATGAAAAACACAATATTCTCATACTTCTTATCAAGCTTAGTAGGACTAATACCTAACTGTGGAGCAAGTATACTTATAACAGAATTATATGTAAATAATACAATAACTCTAGGTGCTACACTATCAGGATTATTAACAGGAGCAGGAATAGGTTTATTAATACTATTTAAAACAAATAAAAACATAAACGAAAATATAACAATAA
>JAGKUT010000061.1 GCA_021152765.1 Actinomycetes bacterium | reverse complement strand
TATATTTGTAGTTTTAATTATAATATTGTTTCTTTGTTTAAAGAAAAGTATTCTAATTATAAGGTTGGATTAATTATTGGATATATGTTAAATATTGATAAAATTCGTAATGATTTTGATTTTAATTTAATTCATTATAATTTAGTTAAAATGATTGGTAATAAGGAATCTTTTGTTTGGACTGTTAATGATAGATTTGTTTATGATATAGTTAAAAAATATAGTTCTTTTATTATTACTGATAAGGCTTATTTACTTCATGAGTGATTGCGTTTTCTATTATTATTTTTGCGCTTTTATCTATATTTTTTATTAGTTTTATTATGTTTTGATTTTGTTTTCTTTTTACGATTATTAGTAATATATTTTTTTGTTCATATATATTTTTTCCATTTAGTATTATTGCTTCATGTTTTTGTTTTTTTAATGCATATATTATTTTTTCTGTTAGGTTTTTGTTTATTATTGTTGTTATTATGTTTGTACCTAGGGCTAGTTTTTCTTCTATTATTGAACCTATATATGATCCTATTAATGCTCCTAGTGTGAATGATATTATTTTTAGTGGGTCTTTTTGTATGTTTATTACTACTAGGCTTGTTGATATTACCCATACAATTGATACTATTCCTTGTAGTATTGCGCCTAATATTTTTTTTCCGTTTGATACTAGTATTATTCTTAGTGTTGATAGTGTATTTTCTATTATTTTAAATATAAATATTAATATATATGTAAGTATGTTCATAAGTATTACCTCATGTTTATTATGTGTAGTCTCTTTTATTTAATTCTTGTTTTAATTTTTTTTTTGTGTTATAGTTTTTATAGGGTGATTGTAGTGAAGAAGTTTTTTTTATTGGGGTTAATTTTTTTATTGTGTGGTTGTAGAACTATAGAGGAAGAGACTGTTGATAATGTAATGGATAGTAAGTATAGTTTGGCTAAGAATAGTATGTTGGGATATGTTAAGTCTGTTGAACTTGCTTATACTGAGTATCAATATGATAGTTTAGTTGGAAATTACGAGGTTAGAGATAATAGTACTTTAGTTAATATTGATGGTGCTTTAGTTCAACTTAATGTTCATTCTTATGGTGATGAGGTTAATTGTGCAGATGTACGTATTATTGGTGGTAGTATAAAGTTGGATGATTGTTCAGTTAATGGTTATAATTTTTCTTATGATAATCAAGTTATTGATAAGTGATTTTTTTCTTGATTATTCAATATAATTATAGTATAATCTTAAGAGAATTTTAGTTAAGGAGACATTTTATGTTAGAAAGATTGCAGAATATTGAGAAGCGTTATAATGAATTAAATGAAGAATTGATGAAGCCAGAGGTTATTTCTGATATTAAGAAAACTTTATCTTTAACTCGTGAGCAGGCTAGTTTAAAGGATGCTTATGAGGTTTATCAAGTATATAAAAAATTACTTTCTGATATTGAGGCTGCTAATGAAATGGTTAAGGATCCTGATATGGCAGAGTTTGCTCGTGAAGAATTGGATAAATATATGAATGAGAAGAGTGAATTAGAGAGTAAGATTGAAATATTATTACTTCCTAAGGATCCTAATGATGGTAAGAATGTTATTGTTGAGATTCGTGGAGCAGCTGGTGGAGATGAAGGAAATATCTTTGCTGGTGATTTGTATGAAATGTATAGAAAATTGGCTGAAAAAGAAGGTTGGAAGGTTGAAGTTCTTGATGAAGAGAGAAGTGAAGCTGGTGGTTATTCTTTAATCAGTTTTATGGTTAAGGGTGAGAATGTTTATTCTAAGCTTAAGTATGAGAGTGGTGCTCATCGTGTTCAACGTGTTCCAGCTACTGAGACTCAAGGTCGTGTTCATACCTCTACAGCTACTGTTCTTGTTATGCCTGAGGCGGAAGAGGTTGATTTTGAGTTAGATATGAATGAAGTAAGAATTGATATTACTCGTGCTTCTGGCTGTGGTGGTCAAGGTGTTAATACTACTGATAGTGCTGTTCGTTTAACTCATATTCCTACTGGTATTGTTGTTTATTCTCAAACTGAGAGAAGTCAAATTAAGAATAAGGAAAAGGCTATTAAGATTTTACAAACTAGATTATATGATTATTATAGACAACAAGAAGAAGAAAAATTAGGTGCTGAAAGAAGAAGTAAGATTGGTACTGGGGATAGAAGTGAGAAGATAAGAACTTATAATTATCCTCAAAACCGTGTTACTGATCATAGAATCGGATTTACATTAAATGCACTTGATAGAGTTATGAATGGTGATATTGACAAGGTTATTGATGCTTTAATAACTGAGGATCAAAATAGAAAACTAAGAGGAGAGTAATCTCTTTTTGTTTATGGTGATTTATGAGTGATATAGAGTATTTAAAAAAATATTATGAGGGGAATATTGATGATGCTTTAAAAATGCTTGATGAAGGTATTCCTGTTCAATATATTGTTGGAAATGTTGATTTTTATGGTTATAATTTTCTTGTTAATAAGAATGTATTAATTCCTAGATTTGAGACAGAGGAATTGGTTGATAGAACTATTAAGTATGTTCAAAAGTATTTTGATGGTTCTGTTAGAATTGTTGATTTAGGTTGCGGAAGTGGATGTATAAGTATAACTTTATCTAAAGAACTTGGTGTTAGTGTTGATGCGGTTGATATTAGTCTTGATGCATTAGAAGTTGCTCGTGAAAATTGTATTAAAAATAATGCATCTGTTAAATTTTATTTAGGTAATATGTTGGAACCTCTTCATGATGAGTATGATGTTATTATTAGTAATCCACCTTATATTTCTTATGATGAAGAAATTGATGAGATTGTTAAAAAAAATGAACCTAGTCTTGCTTTATATGCGGATAATGACGGATTATATTTTTATGAAGAAATTCTTAAGAATTGTAAGAGATGTTTGAATGATAAATTTTTAATTGCTTTTGAGATTGGGTATACTCAAGGTGAAAGAATTAAGGAATTTGCTTTTAAGTATTTAGGTGATGTTTCTGTTTCAGTTGAAAAGGATTTATCTAATAGAGATAGGTTTGTATTTATATTTAGTGATAAGTAGTTAATTCTACTTTTTTCTTTTGTTTATTTGTTATATAATTAAAATGGTGATGATATGAAAGATAATTTTTATAAGTATGCTTGTTTATTGTTAGATAAAGGTTTGAATATTAAAAAAGGACAGCCTTTGGTTATTACTGCTCCTATAGAGTCTATTGAATTTATTCGTATTTTATCTAAATGTTGTTTGGATAGAGGAATTGTTGATATTTATTATGATTGGTTTGATGATGAGTTAAAGCATCAACAGTTATTATATTTCTCTAATGATGATATTTCTAATAGTTTATTTTTTAATAAGAAAATTTATGATGAATATGCGAAAAAGGATGGCGCATTTTTAATGTTAGTGTCTGAAGATCCTGATATTATGAATGATGTTGATAGTTCTAAGTTAGGACATGCATCTTTTATTTCTCGTACTAGTAGGCCACTTTATAAGAAACGTCAGGCTATAAATGATGTTGCTTGGTGTATTGCGTCTGTTTCTACTTACGGATGGGCTAAGAAAGTGTTTAATGATTGTAAGGACCCAGTAAATAAGTTATGGGATTTGATTTTTTCTATTTGTTTAGTTGATAAGGATGATCCTAATAGTGAATGGGAAAAAAAGTTAATGATAAGTTCTAAAAGGTGTGATGTTTTAAATAAAATGAATATTAAGACTTTACATTATACTAATAGTTTAGGTACTGATTTATATGTTGGTTTATCTCGTAGCACTAAATGGTGTGGTGCGGGAGAATATATGCCTAACGGAAGAAGAATAATTGCGAATATTCCTACTGAAGAGATATTTACTAGTCCTAATAGATTAGAGACTAATGGTATTGTTTATAGTTCTAAGCCTCTTGTTTATAATGGTTATATTATTGATGATTTTTGGATTAAGTTTTCTGATGGAAAAGTAGTTGATTTTGATGCTGCTAAGGGTAAAGATATTTTAAAGAGTATTATTGAGGGAGATGAGACTTCTTGCTTTTTAGGTGAGTGTGCATTGGTTCCTTATGATAGTCCTATTTCTAATAGTGGTGTAATATTTTATACTACATTGTTTGATGAGAATGCTTCTTGTCATTTAGCTTTAGGTACTGGATTTCCTAATACATTAGATGGTACTGATGGTAAGACTAGGGAAGAACTAATTTCTATGGGACTTAATGTAAGTGATGTTCATGTGGATTTTATGATTGGAACTTCTGATTTAAGAATTGAAGGTATTACTTATAGTGGTGATAGTGTTTTGATTTTTGATGATGGTAATTTTAGTATAGAGTGTTAAATAAATTGACAAATTGAGTAAATTTTTATAAAATATAAGTGGAATAAAGAGAGGTGACTTTTATGTATCAGGATAGATTTATGCTTACTAGTCAAGATATTTTGGATAAAGAGTTTAAAATTGATACGAGAGGTTATAGACCACAAGAGGTTGATAAGTATTTGGATATCATTATTAGGGATTATGATGAGTTTAATACTTGTATAAATGATTTAGAGGAAAATAATAAGACTTTAATGGAAGAAAATTTACGTTTAAAACAACAAGTTCGTAATTTGACTATGAAGTTAGAGACAGTTGAAAATAATAGCAATAATGGTACTAATACTGCAGATGTATTAAGACGTTTATCAAATCTTGAAAAAATAATTTATGGAAAAAATAATTAATCGGACAAACGCTGCATTTTTATAGTGTAGAGGAAAGTCCATGCTCGCACAGTCTGTGATGATTGTAGTGTTCGTGCGTAGGGAAAAAATAACCTACGGTAGATTTATCTAACGGCGCCTAGATAACCTGAGTCTTTTGATATGGTTACTGGCATAAAGTGCCATAGTGACGAACTATTTAGAAATAAATAGAGTGGAACGCGGTAAACCCCACGAGCGAGAAACCCAAATTTTGGTAGGGGAGCTTGAGTTTTAAGAAACGAATTAAACTCAGGATTGAAGTAATTCAATAGATAAATGTTTGTCGCCTTTTAAGGTACGGAACATGGCTTATATGATTAATTATGTTTTGAAAGTTGGTGTTATATGAAAGAAATAGGAGAAAAGTTAAAAGAAGCTCGTGAGAACATGGGAATTTCTATGGATGAAGTTGCTGGTGACTTGAATGTAAATATTAAACAAATAGAAAATATTGAGTCTGGTAATATGGAAGCTTTTAAGGATATTTTTTATTTGAAGTATTTTATTCGTGATTATGCGAAGTATTTAGGTCTTAATAAAGAGGATTTAGTTGATGAGTTTAATGAATATTTATTTGATTATACTTCTAAATTGTCTTTAGAAGAGATTAAGAAAGCACAAAAAGAAGAAAAAAAGGATAAACTTGAAAAGAAGATTAAGTCTCCTTATACTATTGAAAGAAAGAATGGATTATATATACCACCAATTTTAATAT
>JAGKUT010000060.1 GCA_021152765.1 Actinomycetes bacterium | reverse complement strand
ATAAGCAGGTATTATCAGTAAGGGAACAAATAAATAAATTACCAAATAAAATATCAATAATATCAGTTTTATTTATAGTTCCAATAATTCTTTTAATAGTACTTGGACCATTCTTAATATCATTTATAAATGGATAAATGCAACAATAGTTGCATTTTTTTATGTAATTTCATTTTTACTCCCTAATTGTTTCAAACTTTTAGATGGAGTAGGCAAATCCTCAGGCATAGTACCACCTTGACTTTTTATAAAATTTCTTATATCTTTACCCATATTATAATGAGTATTTTTTGCATCAAACTCTGTTTTAATATTATCATTCTTTAACTTTTGATTAGTTTGAGAAATTCTAAACAGATTTGCACTCAATTCATCACTACCCATATTATCTAAAATGTCTTCTCTATATCTTAAACCCTTTCTTTTCGCAATATCATCAGCGGTTTCACCATTATATAAACCTCTATAACCGGCATTATGAAATTCAGCAAGATTTTTAACACCACAATTTAAGGCAGTTCTGTTAAGACTATAATTCCCATTACTTACTTGTTTCCTTACGTATATTCTCTTTTCATCTTCCGACAAATCCTTATATTCTAATTCTGTCAATTCCATTTTTCTAGTTTGAACGGCAAAATAAGTTTGTCCTAAAGCAACTACTTCCTTCCGTGAATCAGAATTCTGAACAATCAAGTAACATGCATAACGAGATAACTTATAATCTTTTATTTGTCTATAAGAATCACCAGTCTTAACCATTTTGCCAACCTCGGCAAAATGGTCCTGAAAATTATTTTGACTTAATCGACATGATTCTATTGCCTTATTAATTACATCATTAAATCTTCGCCACTGAGAATATTCTAAAACCTTCATCAATTCCCTCGCATACCAAAATTCAACCCCATTTTCACCAATATGTTTAATGTCTTCAAATATACTTTCTGTATAACTCTTTACTTCATTCATATTATAACCTCACTTTCTATACACAATAATCTCAACACAGAATTAAAATTGAAATAATGTTTTTAATTAATTTAATATAAATTTATATGTTTCAAAACACCTCCTATAAATATCATACGTCATAACTTTAAAGATTCCTTAATATTCTAGAAAAAATAAAAAGATAATTGATAAAACTCATCAACTATGATAAAATTTATATAGAAAGTAGGTAATATATATGAAAGGTAAAAATGGATTTACACTAGTAGAACTTTTAGCAGTTATAGTAATACTAGGCTTATTAATGGTAATAATTGCGCCTAAAATAACAAACACACTAAACGAATCAGAAAAAAAAGACAAATATGGCAAGTGCACAAAATTTAGTTAAAGCAGCAGAATATAAAATCGCAAATAATGAAGTAAAAGGAATAAAAGAAAATACAATTATCGATTATTCAAACAATACAAATACCAACTATTTAGATTATTCAGGAGCAAAACCAGAAATTGGAAAAGTTCAAATAAGATTCAATGGTGCAATCGCAATGTCAGTAAAATTTGGAGACTACTGCTATACAAAAGGATTTGATTCAGAAGAAATAATAACAACATCATATAATAATCAAACATGTGGAAATAATGCGGACGTATTCATGAACTATGAAATACCACAAATAACACAAAGTGGCGACGGATTATATGAATCAACCACAGAATTCGGCAGATTAATATATAGAGGCTCAAATCCAAATAACTACATAACATTAAAAGAAAATAATGTAGATACCACGTATAGAATAGTATCATATGAAACAGATGGAACAATAAAAGTTATAAGAGATGAACCAATTGGTGAAATGGCATGGGACAGTTCAACAACAAATGCCAGAAATAATGCCAATAATACATATTGTAATTACTCTGGAACTTACAATGGATGTAGTGTATGGGGAAATACGAATAATATGTATTATAATGGAAATAAAATAGAAACAACATTCAAATATAAATACTATGAAACTGCAACTTCAAATACATTACAGGATTCACCAAACACAGGAACAGTAAAACAAGATTCAACATTGAATACATATTTGAATGACACATGGATTAATACATTAAGTTTTAAAAATGATATTGAATTACATAGTTTTTATACCGGAGGAGTATATTATTTTAAAGCATATAGAGAAGGAGACAAAGGCATAGAAAAAGAGAAAAAAGAAGAAAGCTTGTACACATGGAATGGTAAAATAGGACTACTAAATATTTCAGAATATGTAGAATCTTCAATTAATGAATCATGCACAAGTGTATATTCAAGTTATGCATACAATCCTATTCTATTAGATTCTACAGAAACATATACGATTGTTAATCCAGGCGAATGGCCTTGTTCAATAAATAATTGGCTATATAATTCAAATTATACGCAATGGACTTTATCTTCATATCCTGTAGTTAACTATGGAGTATGGTGTATGTGGGTAAATGGGATGTTTAGTAATGAACTTCCATCTAACCCTCAAAGTGTTCGCCCTGCCTTCTATCTTAAATCAACAACAAAACTTAGCGGAACAGGAACAAGTTCAAATCCATACTATATAATAGAAAGTTAATTAAATATATAATATGAAAGGTAGAAAAAATCTACCTTTTTTGATACAATAAAGAAGTGGGTGATAATATGGATAATGAAACATTAAATAAGATAAAAGAAAAACTAAGTTTAGTACCTAATAAACCAGGCTGTTACCAAATGAAGAATAAAGACGGAATAATAATATATGTAGGAAAAGCAAAGAAACTAAAAAATAGATTAAGTTCATACTTTAGAGGAACACATTATGGTAAAACAGCTAAACTAGTTAGTGAAATAAAAGATTTTGAATACATAATAGTAGGAACAGAAACAGAGTCCCTTATAATGGAAATAAACTTAATAAAACAATATGACCCAAAATATAATATACTACTACGAGATGATAAAAGTTATCCATATATAGAACTAACTAATGATGAAGTACCAAAACTTTCAATTGTAAGAAATTTAAATAGAAAGAAAAATAAAGAACACCTATATGGACCATATCCAAACGTAACAGCAGCACGAAACACAGTAAACTTATTAAATAGAATTTATCCATTAAGAAAATGTAAAACATTTAATAAAAAGCCATGTCTTTATTACCATATAGGAGAATGCTTAGGATATTGTACTCATAATGTAGATAAAGTTAAAATAGAAACAATGAAAAAAGACATAACAAGATTTTTAAATGGAGATCATACATTAATAACTAAAAAAATCGAAGAAGATATAATTAAAGAATCAGAAAAACTAAACTTTGAAAGTGCTAAAGAACTAAAAGATTTATTAGACTACATAAATATCACATTAGCAAAACAAAAAGTAGAAATAAGCGATATGCATTCAATAGACGTATTTGGATATTATTTAGAAAAAGACTATTTAAGCATACAAGTATTCTTTATTAGAGGTGGAAAAATAATAGAAAGACACTCTAAAATAATGCCAATAATAGATGAATTAGAAAGTGTACTAACAAGATATATTGCGGAATTCTACAGTAAAGATATATTAACTCCATATGAAATATTATTGCCAGATGGTATTGATATAGAACCACTACAAAATATAATAGAAACAAATATAAAAATACCACAAAAAGGTACAAGAAAATCTTTAATAGAAATGGCAAATAACAACGCAAAAAACGCACTACACGAAAAATTTGAATTGATAAAAAGAGATGAACATAAAACAATAGAAGCAAACGAAGAGTTGAAAAATATATTAAACCTAGAAAAACTAGATAGAATAGAACTATTTGATAATGCCCATTTATTTGGAACATTTAATGTATCAGGAATGGTAGTATTTAAAAATGGAGTACCATCTAAAAATGACTATAGAAAATTTAAAATATCAGTAGACCAAAATGATGACTATGGAACAATGAGAGAAGTATTATATAGAAGATATTTTAGAGTATTAAAAGATAATCTAGAAAGACCAGACTTAATAATAGTAGATGGTGGAATAGGACAAATTAATGTTGCTTTAGAAATAATAGATTCACTGAATATGAATATACCTATAGTAGGTTTAAAGAAAAACGATAAACATAGAACAGAGGCATTAATTAAAACAAAACCAATAGAAGAAATAAAAATAGATATAAAAAGTAATCTATTCCACTACTTAGAAAGAATGCAAGAAGAAGTACATAACTATACAATAAATTATCATAGGGAATTAAGAAGCAAAGGGTCATTAGAAAGCATATTAAATAATGTAGAAGGAATAGGCGAAAAAAGAAAGCAAGAACTACTAAAAAAATATAAAACAATAACAAAATTAAAACAATTACCTATAGAAGAATTGGAAAGTATTCTTCCTAAAAATACAGCTAAAAATTTAAAAGAGTTTTTAGACTCATATCAAATAGACAAATAAAAAAATTTGATATATAATAAAAACAAGGAAGTGAAACAATGAAAAAATTACTAACAGGACTACAACCAAGTGGAGAATTAACACTAGGAAGCTTAATAGGAGGAATAAGTGGAAGTATAAAAAATCAAGACTTATTTGATTCATATATTTTTGTACCTGATTTGCACGCAATAACAGTAGACCAAGAACCAAAACTATTAAGAGAAAGAATAAGAAAAAATGTTGCTTTATATATAGCTGCAGGATTAGACCCTAAAAAGAACACATTTTATATTCAATCAGAAAACTTATATCATGCAAATTTATCATGGATATTAGAATGTACTACATATATGGGTGAAGCATCAAGAATGACACAATTCAAAGAAAAATCAAGAAATAAAGAAAATGTATCAGTAGGACTATTTACATATCCAATACTAATGGCATCAGATATATTACTATACGACGCAGATGTAGTACCTACAGGAATAGACCAAAAACAACACGTTGAATTAGCAAGAAATTTAGCAGAAAGATTCAATAAAAAATATGGGGATACATTTAAAATTCCAGAACCAATGATTCCAACGCTAGGAGCAAAAATAAAAGACCTACAAGATCCTACTAAAAAAATGAGTAAATCATCAACAAATCAAAAAGGAATAATATACTTATTAGATGATGAAGAAACAATAAGAAAAAAAATAATGTCAGCAGTAACAGATTCAGAAGGTAATGTAGTATTACAAGCAAACCAAGAAACAAGAACAGTAATGTCTTCAGCAACTGCATATATAGTAAAAGATATATTAGTAGAAGTTGTAAGGTCTGGTACTGGTGGAATGGCAGCAATTTCTGGAATAAGCGTAGGTGCTAAAACAGGAACAACATCTAAAAATTATGATAGATGGTTCTGCGAAATTACACCATACTATACAGCAGCTACTTGGTATGGCTATGATTATAATGAATTAGTTAGAGCTGGCTCTAATCCAGCAGGAAGAATATGTTCAGCTGTAATGAAAACAATACACAAAGATTTACCAAATGCAAGATTTTCAGATTCAAAACCAAGCAATATTACAACAGCTAGAATATGTAAAAACTCAGGCAAATTAGCAACAATATTCTGCGA
>JAGKUT010000059.1 GCA_021152765.1 Actinomycetes bacterium | reverse complement strand
TTATTTAAGTTTACTCTTTCTTGGAGTTCTTTTAACCATTAATTTCTTTATTTTTATCTGAGCCATTACTCATTATTCCCTTCTTTAGTACTGTTTTCAACAGCTGAGGTTTCATCTTCATATGCATATGTTGAGCACTCACCTAAACATTGATAAGAAATTCTTAGATAAGGAATATTGTCCTTTATATATTGTTTAACTTTTTCAGCAATTTCCTTACAGCTGTCGATAGAAGAAGATATTCGAACAATTCTAATAGAAATTCTGTTAACTTTTTCTGCAGAAACAACATTATCACAATTAAGATTAAAAACAAAATCATTTAATTTCATTAAATCTTCTTTGTGTTCTTTTATAAATGCTTCCACATTTGTTTCTGAAGCTGAGTCAAAAGTTGCATTCCAAATATAATTTGTTTCCATTGTGGGCTCTTTATGTTCTATCATTTTTTATCTTTTTTACTCCTCGGCATTAATAAATTTTTTTATATATTGTTCCTTTTGGCATTTTGTTTCATACTGTTTAGATATTAAATTATAAGCACCTTCCCAATTAAAGACACGTACAATTGATTTACCATCTTCTTTGAAATCTCTATTATGAGGGGTGTCATATAAGATACCAAAATAATCTGCATTAATAAGATTTTCATGATAGTCATCTATTAGTACATCTAATTTAAGATATTGTTTATGTTTTATTGTTATTATGTCTCGCCAGTCAAGAAAAGGAAAATATTTAAAAAGTAAATTTTCCATTTTAGGTGCCAAGGAAGCGTAATGAGTGCATGTACAAATTAATATTGTGTATCCCTCATCATGTAACATCTTGAGATATTTCATTGCATCAGTTTTTGGTCTTACAGTTTTCCAAAACTCTTCATCATACAATGGAGCATAAACCTCTTTTTCTGTCAGCTCAGGAAAATAAGGAGGAATTTCCCACGTAATAATATCTTTAGGATTAACATGGCATTCATATTTATTATTAAGCCAAGCTATCCAAGCTTCACAAAGATCTTCTATGGTGTCATCCATATCTATACCAATGATAAAATCTTTTTTCTCCATATATTATTTCCTTTCTTTTTATATTGTGGCGGTGGGGGTGGGATTTGAACCCACGCACGGTTTCATCCGTCTGGTTGCTTAGTAGGCAACTCCCTTAACCACTTGGGTACCCCACCAAAAATATAAGCAAGAAATTATCTCACTTATATATAGTGAAAAATATTTTTACTTCCTACTAAAGACATTCTCACTTTATTTTATTATATCATGATTCAAGAAATTTGTCAATAGCTATTTTCAATTATTTTTGAAATGTTCCATTGAGAAAAGTTCCCCTTCAGATTCTCTTGCATGTGCTGCCATAATTGATTGAGGAGGAAGTCTAAGAAATGTTTCACTATAAGAAAATCTTTTAGGTGTTCCATCCCAAGTTGTTCTATTCTTTTTATTAAGACTTATGTCCTGCCAGCTTTTTAACGATGTAAAATATTTCTGAGCAACATCATTTAATTTAAGACTGCCAAATTCAACATCATCCCAACTATTAGTGGATGGAAAATAATATCTGGGTTTTGCATCTGGTCTTTTTATAAGAATTGCATCCTGATTATATTTCTCACAAAGATTAATCAAATTCTTTTCAAATTCTTCGAAATCTACATTTTCTTTGGTGCGGAAATTATAAGGGAAAACTATAAAAGATTTTTCTACAGATGCTTTTTCAGCTCCCTCTTCTTTATACCCGCCATACACAGGAATAAAGGAATAAGATAAATTTGTTATATCTTTTTTAAGATTATTTGTTCTTCTATTATTTTCATCAAATATTTCCTGTGCTGAGGGATTTTCTTTTTTATCTGACAAACAATCCTGCCTAAAAGCAGAGATAATGATATATCCATTTTTATCATGTTCTTTAACCGCACGATAAAGAGATGTTTCATTAAGGGGCATTATTTCTTCTGTTGCATAATAATTATTATTCAAATTTCTTACTTTCATTTTGTTTCTCCTTTGTATGCTATTTTTCTATGTTCTGCACGGGAAAGAAAAGTTCTGTTTTCATTCATAGATTCTTCAAATTCCCCGTTATTATTAATTGAATTAACATTGTCTCCGAATTCTTTCATATTAATTTTATATTTGAATCCAAACTTAGAAAAGAAATCTTCTGCATCATTTTCATATGTGACTGTATCAGTTATATCAATTAATTTATATGTTATACAAGCATTATCAGTTTTATAATAAGCGATTTTAGATTTTTCTTCTCCAACGATTCCATAAAAGAAACTTTCTTGCCCAAAACTCTTTGCTATTGTTTTAGCGTCAGCAAAAGGGATATTAAAAATTATAAGAGTATTTTCTTTATTTCCATAACTTCCTTTTATCTTGACATAATTGAAATTGCCATATTTAAGACATTTTTCTCCATTATTTTTAAGCTTATCTTTTATAAGGGATGATTTTAATTCATCTAATGCTTCTTTATTATATTTTTGTGGGTTGCCTGTCCATTTGGCATATTTTACTTTGAATTCTTCTTCTGAACTGTCTGTCCATCCCAAGGGATTTTCAGGAGAGATTATTGCAAAGGTTTTTATCATATAATTAGGTCCTTTTGTTTTTGTATTTATATTATATCATAAAATTTTTTATTTGTCAATAAATAAATTAGATTTTTATTTGTGCACTTTGCATAAATTGATTTGGTTATTTTAGACAAAAAGAAAAACTCCCACATAATAATGAGAGTGAGTTAATTATAAGTTGTTATAAAAAGATATAAAATTATCTATATTATTTTTTATTAATTGTTGAGAATTTACTGAATTTCTATACGGCCATTTTATTCTATATATAATGTAACCTTTTTGTTGAAGAAATTCATCCCTTATTTTATCTAATTTTATTCTGTCTTTATAATTGTGTTGCTTACCATCAATTTCAACATCGACTAGTTTATTATTTTTGCATATGAAAAAGTCTAGTAAATAATTTTGATTAATATGTTTAACAGGAAATTCTCTTTTGTATTCTATTTTATATGTGTCTAATATTTGGGCAAAGTATTCTTCAGATTTAGATTTAATGTTTCTTGGCTGCCAACCTTTATGTCTTCCTTCAGCAATAATGATTTTTTGTGATTCTTGTGCTTTGATAGATTTTAATTTTTTTCCTTCCTCAGTGTACCTTAAGCAGTCTTGACATAGCCCTGTTTTAGGTTGTTTTTTAAGAAGTTTACCACATAGTTTGCAACGAACTTCTTTTTTAGGTTTTATCCCTCTATTCCACGATGGTTTTCCTTTCAACGCTATACTCATTTTCTTCCGAGTATTTTCAGAGTGATGTCGTGAATTAGCACAAGATTTGCAACAAAATCTACCTGAACCATATTTTTCGGTCATAATTTTTCCACAGTGCTCACATGCATGTTGCTCAGATATCCACTTTTCTAATTCTTCTTGTTTTTTCTTTAATAGATTATTGCGCAATGTTTTTGATGCATTAGCACATCTTGTGAGAATTAATTCCTTATTTTTCTGATAATGTTCTTCACCGTAGGTTTCTATTTGGTATTGTTTGCAATGACATCTGTGCCCGTTGTATGCTTGACTATTGTCAAATTGTTTACCACAAATACAAGTGTACAATTATTATCCTCCACTGATTTAATAATATACATGGTCTATCTGGCGAGACTCTAACTCACAACATCTCGGTCCCAAACCGAGTGCGCTAACAATTGCGCCACAGATAGATATTTTGGAGCAGTATAAGAGAATCGAACTCTCACTAATTGCTTGGGAAGCAATTGTTCTGCCACTAAACTAATACTGCAGTATTACCCTATTAAATAGGGTATTATCTTAATTGAAAATCATAATTATCCATTGTGCCGTCATCTTGAGGCACAACTTCATAAATTTTATTTTCCTTTATGTGGTGCAGATAAAGGGACTCGAACCCTTACACATTTCTGTACAGGACCCTAAAACCTGCGTGGCTTCCAGTTTCACCATACCTGCATATGTTCGGTGTTGCTTGCTCAAAGCCATTTTACACAGCTCCCACACCGAAGGGAGATAGAGCCACACATGGCTGTGGCACTGCCAGCAATATCGTTTGCCATACGGTTAGCACTCATTGGTTCTGCTGAACTGAACCACCCTCACCAAACACCGTGGGCACGATGGAAGTTGTTTTGAGCAAGCTGTACTTCAACAGCCTTTGGTGCAGGTAGTCGGACTCGAACCGACACGCCTTTCAGCAGTGGTGTTTGAGACCACCTCGTCTACCTATTTCAACATACCTGCAAATTATTGCCACCCTTAAATAAGAGTGGCTTTTTATTTCACTCTTCGTCAATAAGCTGAGCAAGTGTTCTCTTCTTCTTAAGAAGATATACCGTTACGGCAGTTGCTGCTCCACAGAGAATGACAATAGGAGTAAAAATAGCAAAAAACTTTTTCATAAAACTTTTCCTCTTTTCTTTAATATTTTTAATTTGGATGCGGAACCCGCAGAATTGAACTGGGTTTAGAAAGCTTATGAGACTTCCTGAGATTCCAACCTCCCGTCCGCAATATTAGAAAGGGCCCGATTGATGACTGATAGCTCACAACATACATATGAAAGAAAGGTATAAAACAATGAAAACTTTTTTGAAGTTTTTGGCTGAGATAACAGGATTCGAACCTATGATGGCGGAGTCAAATTCCGCAGTGATAACCTCTTCACTATATCTCAATATAATAAATCAATCAAATTATCTTTTTGCTACTTTATCTATTCTATTTACTCTGTGCCTAGATACTCAATGAGTGGATCTGCACTGCCTCACCTTTTATACGTCCACACCTCAATAGAAAAATATTTCACAAAAAGATATATTTAATTGTTCGAAATAATTTATTTATTTCCTGTCAAGATGAAATAGGAAAATTTAATCAATTTCATATTACAATAGTATAGTCTATTGCAGGAATTTTTTTTAATTATTTCTAGCCATTAATTTTCCACATAAATAAAAGAAAGAGAGAAAAAGAAAGGAGTGTTCAAATATGAACAAGGAAAACAAAACAAACCATGATATGATATCACTAACTATATTCCCCGATTTATCGTATCGGTAGATATCTTAACGCTTAGAAAATTTTTCTAACAACTTTTTAGCAAGGCTCTTAGATATATCATTTCACCTTAAGCGGAGAAGAATATTGTGGGTTCTCTAAATTTCCTAAGTCCAACTAGGCACCTTCAGCTATAGGAGCAGTTACCGTGCTTTTACCTAACGAGGATTTTCCTATTTATTCGGCTAAATGAATAGTCTTCTATACCCCGCCTATATTCACATTATAGTTGGATAATTTTAGTAGTGTCAATAATCAGAATCACACTGATTGATAAATTTATCACAATTTTATTATATTGACATTGGTCGATTAACATCATCGAGACGGCACATGTCGGTTTTTTAAGACAACGCAGGACCGTTAATTTGCTTATCTTCCTGCCCTGGAGCGGATAGAGGGAATTGAACCCTCGCTATGAGATTGGAAATCTCAAAGTCTACCAT
>JAGKUT010000058.1 GCA_021152765.1 Actinomycetes bacterium | reverse complement strand
CTTGATGATATTATTGCAGAACCAAAAGTAGAAACTATTTTTGAGACAGAAAAAGAAACGCAGACTGTGCCTAAGATGAAATATAATAAAAAGAAGGTTACAACTGAAATTAGTGATTGATATATGAGAGTGTAGAAATAGGGATATTTAATTCATATATCAATGAGTTATATATCCCTATTTTTTACGCTTTTGGAATGAAAGGAAAAATATGAAATTTGATAAGGAGTATTCTACACAGTATAAAGAAGAAATGTTGTTCCTTCGTAATAAAGGAATTAAATATACATGGGTATACATTAACGAAGATGGCATTTCGGTTTGGAAGTATAAAAAAGAGAAGAAATTATGGGATGCACTATCTGAAATGTATTCAGAGAATTAGGTGGTGATTAAATGCAAGTATATCTCGACAACGCAGCTACCACCAAATTAACACCACAAGTAAAACAATACATAATCAAATTATTAGACCGATTTTACAATCCATCATCTTTATATCAAAGTGGAGTTGATGCACGACAAGTAATTGAACAAGCACGAAAAAATGTAGCAAAATTTATTAATGGTGAATCCGATAATATTATTTTCACAAGTGGTGGTTCAGCAAGCAATACTCTTTCTATAAAAGGATACATTCAAAAACATGATTGTTGTATCTTATACTCTCCTATTGCACATAAGTCAATCTTGAAATGTGTAGAGAGTTGTAAAAATGCGATACCTTTAGAAGTAGACTCTAATGGTTTTATTGATATAGATAAGTTAGATAAACTATTAAATGTAATTTATTACAAACCATTTGTAGTAGTGGATTACTCTAATTCCGAGATAGGAACTATTCAAGACGTAAAACACATTATTGAGATTACCCATAGCTACGATGGAATTGTTATGTTAGACTGCACAGGCTCTATTCCCACCATACCATTAGATGTTAAAGCCCTTGATGTTGATATGGCAGTGTTCTCTTCACACAAGTTAGGAGCTTTAAAAGGATGTGGTGTTCTATATAAGAAGCCAAGTATTGAATTAGAACCACTTGTTTATGGTTCACAGGAACAAGGATTGTTTGGTGGGACTGAAGCAGTTATAAATATTGCTTCTTTAGGGAAGGCAGTAGAAAATTATAACTACTCTTCTATCTCGTCAAAAAATCGAGATTATGTCTATGATTATATTATTAAGGAAATTCCTGACAGTTATTTAGTCGGCTCACCATTAGAGCATAGACTACCACATAATCTATATATGTGTTTCAAAGGTGTACAAGGCGAATCTTTGATGATTTTACTTGATATGAATGGTATTCAAGTATCAACTGGTTCAGCTTGTAATAGCGGAAACCCTCAGCCATCTTCTACTCTTACTGCTATTGGTATGGGTAAAGAAGATATTAATTCGTGTATTCGTATGACTTTTAGTGGAAATGAAACTAAGGAAGAATTAAGTTATGTATGCTCTAAACTAAAAGAGTGTGTAGAAAGATTAAGAGATTTTAGTAAATAAAACAACAATTTAATCAATAATCAGACTTCACATCTGATACTTACAAAAAACCAAGAAAGGACGTGAATTTTCATGACAGAAATTTTAAAATTATTACCAGTTCTTACGGTTGCTATCGCAATGAATATTGGAGCTGGACTTTATTATAGTGTTGGAACAAAAAACCTTACTTTTGATTGCAAAAAATTAATTTCTGGAATTATTAAAGCTATAATTGTAGCTGGTATGTTTGTTGGCACTGCATATTGTTTTGAAGCAACAGACTTATCTTCTATTGGTGTAACTCCAATTTTTGTAATGATGTCAGCAATTACACTATATGTGACTAAGGCTCTAATATCTCTTGGGAAGATTTTAGGAGTTGACATACAAACAAAACAGTGAAAGGTGCGGTGCATTATGAATGGAAGCGATAGCAGAATTAACTAAAATTAACTGGATATTATTTTTTATTACGCTATTTGCAATTGCTTTTGCGATCAAGGAAATTATAGAGATTGTAGGTTATTTTAAAAGGAAACTTAGAATCAAAACTGGGTTTGATGAAGATAAAGAGACTTTTGAAGAACGTATTTTTACGTTAGAAAAACATGATAAGTGGCAATATAATGAAATCACAAAAATATCACAAGGAATTGATGATATTAAAAACACTTTACTTAAAGATAATATTGAAAAAAAGAGAAAAAGTATATTAGATTTTTGTTCTTCATTATCCAATGACCAAAAACAAAACAGGGAAGCATTTAATGATATTTTTAGGACATATGCAGAATATGAGCAAATTCTTAAAGACAATAAAATGGAAAATGGTCAGGCAGAAGAAAGTATGAAATTCATACGAGAAAAATACCAAGAAAAATTGCGTAATGGCGAATTAAATATTTAAACATGAAAGAGCGATTCTATATGGGTCGCTCTTTTATTATGTAAAGGAGTGAAAGGAATATTTGGATGATATAAAATTGGTGTCAATAGATGGTTCTACACAAAAAACTGGAATTGCTTATTTTTGTAATGGAAAATATGTAGAACATATTCTATTAGATTTTAGCAAAGATAAAAATATGGAAAATAGATTTGAATCTATGTCTAAAGAGATATGGAAAAAACTTGATGACTATAGACCAAATATTATTTATATAGAAGAAACATATATGGCGAATAACCCGCAAACATCAAAGATACTTACAAGATTGCAAGGCGTGATATATGCGTGGTGTATTAATAACGCTTGCGAATTTAACACTATTAGACCTACATCATGGAGGAAGCAGTTGAATTTTCAACAAGGTAAAAATGTAAAGAGAGAACAACTTAAAAAACAATCTCTTCAATATGTTTTAGATAATTATGGATTAGAAGTAACGGATGATGAATCTGATGCGATTTGCATAGCAGATGCAGTTATAAAAATGTTTATTGAGGAAAAATAAATGTATTCATATGAAATAGATTCAATTATGAAGCAGAACGATTACACAATTTATGCGAATACATATATCAACATATGTTCTACATCTCCACAGATTATTAGAACTCATTATGAGGCGTTTGGAGGTTATTTTGAGATTTGGACTGAAGATAGATATTATTGGAAATTTAGAGTTGTAAAGGAGTAAAAGGAAATGAAAATTAAGGAATTTACAGAAAAATACAGTGCAATCGCTACAGAAAGATTAAAGGAAGACTATATAAATAACAACTTACATATTAAGACTTATCTTCCATTTCTTACAAAAGTAACACTTGCAGATAAACTTGCAAAGGTTACTACTTTAGACAAAGATACAGGCAATGTAAACGTAAAGTCTGATGTAAATTATCTACTCTTCTGCCGTATGATTGTTGAGCAGTATACAGATTTACAGGTGGAAACAGAGGGATTTTATGAAGAATATGATTTGCTGAATGAGTCTGGTTTATTGGATAAGATTATGCAGATGATTCCTGAAAAGGAAATTACTGAGTTTAAGATGATTTGTGATATGAAGAAAGATGATATCATTTTCAATCAGTCTACTCCAAAAGCATTTATTAACCAGCAGATTGAAAGAGTTTCTACTATTTTAGGTGTAACATTAAAACCTGTATTAGAGAAGATTTCCGATCAGATTGAAAACATGTCTGAAGAAGATGTAGAAAACTTTGCAAATAAGTTTGAGAAGTTATTAAAACGAGTTAAATAATAAATAGAATTATGGTTCTATTGTAAAAAATATTAGGTCGTATAGCCGTCAAAAGTTATACGACTTTTTCTATGGAGAGTGGTTACTACTCTCATATTTATGGTTACAGCCACCCTCTTGACTTTTTGTTAAACAAATATTATAATATATTTATGTTAAACAAAAAGTAGGTGATAAATTGCAAAATAAAATTGGAAGACCAAAAACAGATAAACCAAAATCTAATTTTGTTGCTTGTAGATTAACTGACGAAGAATTATTAAAATTACAACAATATTGTAAAACACATAATGTATCTCAAACGAAAGCAATTAGAGATGGAATATTTAAGATAATTCAGGAGGGTTAGGTTATGAATACATATGTTATGAGTGATATTCATGGTTGCTATGATGAAATGTGTAATATGTTTAATAAGATTAGTTTTTCTGAAAATGATCAACTTATAATTGCTGGAGATTATATTGATAGAGGAAACCAAAGTTATGAAATGCTCCACTGGTTAGAAAATGCACCAGATAATGTATTGTTATTAAAAGGAAATCATGATGTTGAGTTTGTGTATAATATTGAACTAATGAATATGGTTATCAAAAGTAACAACATAAATATTGATTTGGGCGATTTAAAGGCAACAAGATTAGTCTATGAATTAACAAAACAGTTGCTGAGTGAAAGTGAAAATGGAGTATTATTTGACTATTATGGAACGATTAATAGTTTAATTAACAATAGTGATGTGACGTTAGAAAAATTATTTGTGTGGAAATCAATTATTGATAATATGCCTTATTTGTTTAGGATTAAAGTTTGTGATAAAAAATTTATTATTGTTCACGCAGGATATATACAAGAAAACAGACTTAAAGAAACAAATCACTCATCATTAGAAGATTTTTATTTATATGCAAGAGATGAAGCATATAAATATGGTGGAGAAAATAATTCATTTATTATTTCTGGACATACTCCTACTCTATCAAAATCTAATATTTCATTTAATGATGGATTTGTGTATAAACAGTTTGATGCAAATAAAAACTGTACATTTTATAACATAGACTGTGGATGTTCATATAAAAACAATCAACCAAATGCTCATTTAGCTTGTATAAGGTTAAATGATGAAAAGATATTTTATGTATAGATAAAAATAAAAATATGATTTAGAAGAGTAGCAACTGCTACTCTTCTATTTTTATGCAAAAATTGGAGGTGAACTAAGTGGGAATCAAAGTAGACACAAAAGGTCTTGAGGAAGACATATTGAAATATATGAAGACATTTTCTAAGGCGTATGCAAAAGAAGGTTCTAAACAAATTACAAAGAAAGCACAGTCATGTATTGAAATGTTTTATAGAGATTATACACCAAAATATTATGACAGAACATACGATTTAAAAAATAATTCTTATGTTCCTTATTATCATGATAATGGTAAAGCATATTATGGTGGTGTCCGTATTACTGCTGATTTTATGAGTCCTTATTATTCAGGTGGAATTATGAATCACACATATACAGAACCAATAATTATTGCACAATTAGCATGGCATGGTTGGCACGGAGATCCTACTGGTTATAATGGACGTTTTGAACCAATTAGAACCACACCACCATTAGACGTATTAACAGATTTTGTACATAATAAAAGTTTTTTAGATTTAATGTATAAACATGCCGATAACGTGGCTACAAAACAAAAATATAAATATTTAGATATTAAATAAGGAGGTAATATATGCCGAATAATAATGTTGCAATCTTATCAATTATGTCAAAATTTGATGAGAAAAGTGCAAGAGAAGCTGCAAAAAGAGCAGATAAAGTTTATGAAGAAGCGTTAAGCGATATTGGAAATGTAAACTTTGATAAAAAACTTATCGAAAATTTTGATAAGGCTATGAA
>JAGKUT010000057.1 GCA_021152765.1 Actinomycetes bacterium | reverse complement strand
GTCTTATTTAAATATTATAAATGTAAAGAATAATGCAGATAGTGTTCCAAGAATCATACCTGCTAAAACTTCTTCTGGTTTATGTCCTAGTTTTTCTTTTAGTTTTGTCATTCCTTTATCTTTGAATGTCTCATCAAATAATTTATTTATTGCTTCTGCTTGTTTACCACTTTCCATTCTAAGTCCCATTGCGTCATATGATACTATAAATGTAAATACTAAAGCAATTGCGAACATCGGACTATCAAATCCTAAGTTTAGCCCTAGCATCATTGTTAATGATGTTGAGAATGATGTATGTGATGAAGGCATTCCACCTGTTCCATTAAATAGTCTTCCCCATACAAGTTCTTTTGTTGTTATTGATTCTATTAAGAATTTTAGTGTTTGACATATTAACAGTGTTATTACTGGTACTAATAAATATTTATAGTTATTCATTTTTTTCACCTACTTTTGATAATTTTTCTATGAATTTTTTACTTTTAAGATATAATCCTGTATATCTTTCATAATATGCATTTAAGAAATAATTTATTTCTTCTGATATTTTTTTTGATATTTCTAATTTATCTATTTTATTTATATCTACATAATAAAACATTCTTAGTAGTTTTATTGTCCTTTCATCTACTATTGTTTCGTCTTTTCTACAGTTTTTACATATATATCCGCCTTGATCAGCTGATATAGTTATTATGTTTTTATTTCCACATACACTACAACAATCAAGTATTGGCATTACTCCTAGATAGTCTAGACATTTTAATTCTAGTATATTAGTTATTACTAATGGATTCATATTTTCTTCTATTTTTTTTAGGGAGTAAACTAGATTATCAAATACTTCTTCATTGTTTGTTTGTTTAATTACTTGTTCTACTAGTTCTAATATATATGATGCATAACTAATTTTATTTATGTCTTGTTTTATATTTTTATAGTAGTCTATTACATCTACTTCTTTTAATGTAGATAGTTTAGACTCTTTATATATTATATTGAAATATCCATGTGTTAGCTTTGTTGTTGTACTTCTTAGTGGGCTTTTTAGTGTTTTCGCACCTTTTGCGAGTAGATTAATTATTCCATGTTCTCTTGTTATTAGAGTTATTAATTTACTTGTCTCACTATATGAAGAATCTTTTATTATTATTCCTTCAATGCGTTCTATCATATTTCTTCGAATCTATAAGTTTGTTTTATATTTGGATATTTTTCTTTATCAACACGTGATAAAAACATTTCTTTATCTCTAACCCATATTTGATTATTATGTTCATATACAACTTGTTCTTTTAATGTTTCTGAGTCTTTTGCGAGACATATTACTGTTATTATATCTCCTTTGAAGTGTCTATATTTTTTTCCTTTTGTTATTTCTCTCATTTTTTTCTACTTCCTTTAGTTTTATATAGTATTCTATTTTTCCTGTATTTTTAAATAAGTCCCATAATAAGTTTTTCATTTTATCACCTATTTTATAATGGGACTATTTTTATATTTTATTCAAGAAAATCATTATATCCAAATTCTTGTAGATATTTTTCTCTATCTCGCCATTTAGGAATTGTTTTTACGAATAGGTCTAAGTATACTTTCGTACCTAACAATTCTTCTAATTCTTTTCTGGCTTTTATTCCTACTTCTTTTATTTTACTTCCTTGTTTACCTATTACAATTTTCTTTAATGAATCCCTATCAACAATTATTGCCACATTTATTACATAGTGATCTTTTGTTTTTTTTATGTTTTCTGTTATACATGTCAGTGAATGTGGTACTTCTTCTTCTGTTAAATTAAATACTTTTTCTCTCACTATTTCTGCCACTGTAAATGTTAGATTTTTATTTGTATAAGTATCTTCTCCATAGTATTTAATATTATCGGTTAAGTAGTTTTTTAGTACTTTTACTACTGTGTCGGTATTTTTATTTTTAAGTGCGGATAAAGGTATTATTTCTTTAAATTCATATAGGTCTTTATACTCATTTATTTTTAATAATACTTCTTCTTTTGTTAATTTATCTATTTTATTTATTATTAGTATTACTGGTTTTTTTACATTTTTTAATGTTTCTAGTATATATTTATCTCCACCACCTAATTCTTCGCTTCCGTCTACTAGAAAAAGTATTATATCAACGTCATTTATTGAATAATATGCTTGTTTATTTAGTGTTTTTCCTAATTTATGGCTTGGTTTATGAATACCTGGTGTATCTACGAATACTATTTGTGTTTCTGAATCATTGTATATTCCTTGAATTATATTTCTTGTTGTTTGTGGTTTATTTGATGTGATTGCGACTTTTTTTCCAACAATACTATTTATTAGTGTCGATTTACCTACATTTGGTCTTCCTATTAATGTTACAAATCCTGATTTCATTTTAAATCATCCTCATCAAATGGGTAAGGACATAATTCGCTTACCTTATATTCTTTTGATTCTCCATTGTTGTTGTAGCATGTTACAATTGCATCTTTATCAAATAATTCAGATATTACTTGTCTACACATAAAACATGGAGTGCTTATTTTATTACTATCTAAGCACATTATATGTAATTCTTTAAAATCACCTTTTTTATATCCTGCGCTTACTGCACTTAGTATTCCACTTCTTTCGGCACATATAGTTGCCCCATATGAAGCATTTTCTACGTTTACTCCTCTAAATTTATTACCATCTTTCATTACTACTATTGCAGCAACTCTAAATTGTGAGTAAGGGCTATATGAATTCTTTCCTAGTTCTAATAATTCTTCAATCATTGTTACCTCCTATTTTGTTTACTAGATTAAGTATACCATAAATATTTGTTTGATTAAATATTTTTGGTGTTGTTATTATCTAATTTTTTAAGATATTCTTTATATCTATTCTTCGATAATCCAAATATTGAATTGAATTTACCATTTTCTAATACAAATGGTAATCCATATTCATCTAATATTTGTTTTCTTTCTTTAATTTCCTCTAATGTTAATGATAATATAACAGAACTATTCTTTAATACATCTACTACTTCTAATTCTTTTAAATATGGCATTATTGTCGTTAGTTGTTTTATACTTTTGGATAAAATCAGTGGTGTTAGATATGATTCATCAAAATTTTCTTTTATGTATTCTATATTTTCTTGTAGTTGTTTTGAAGATTTCATAAATGTACTACCTGTTATTTCTATGTTGTTTTGGTTGCAGACTTCTATTATCTTTTCGATTTCTTCGGCTGGTTTTAAAAATACACTACCACTTATTTCTATATTATTCTGTCTACATACTTTCGCTATTTTTTCTATTTCTTCTGCTGATTGTTTAAATACTGTGCTTGTGTCAGCTATATTTATATTGTATTTTTTACACACTTCTAGAATTTTTTCTATCTCATTTGTTGATCTATAAAATGTGCTGTTTGTTATTTCTATGTTGTTTTGTTTACATATTTCGATTATTTTTTCTATCTCGTCAGCTGATTTTGTAAATATATTTCCTTTTGGTTCTATATTGTTTTGATTGCAGACTTCTATTATCTTTTCAATTTCATCAGCTGATTTTGTAAATATTGTTCCTGTTATTTCTATATTGTTTTGTTTACAGACTTCTATTATCTTTTCGATTTCATCAGCTGATTTTGTAAATATTTTCCCTTTTGGTTCTATATTATTCTGTTTACAGACTTCTATTATCTTTTCGATTTCATCAGCTGATTTTGTAAATATTGTTCCTTTTAGTTCTATGTTATTCTTTCTGCAGACTTTTAGAATTTTTTCTATCTCGTCAGCTGAACTATAAAATATGCTGTTTGTTATTTCTATGTTGTTTTGTTTACATATTTCGATTATTTTTTCTATCTCATCAGCTGATTTTTGAAATATTGTTCCTTTTAATTCTATGTTATTCTTTCTGCAGACTTTTAGAATTTTTTCTATCTCATCAGCTGAGCCATTAAATATACTGTTTGTTATTTCTATGTTGTTTTGGTTGCAGACATCTATCATTTTTGATATTTCGTCGGCTTTCTTCTGAAATATATTTCCTTTTGGCTCAATATCATTTTGACTACATATTTCTATTATTCTTTCTATTTCTTCAGCTGATTGTTTAAATACTGTACCTGATGGTTCTATATTGTTTTTTCTGCAAATCTCTATTATTTTTTCTTCTTCATCAGCGGGTTTTGTGAATACACTACCTGTTATTTCTATATTGTTTTGTTTACAGACTTCTATTATCTTTTCAATTTCCTCATTTGATTTTGTAAATATATTTCCTTTTGGCTCTATATTATTCTGCTTGCAAATTTTGATTATCTTTTCTATTTCGTCGGCTGTTTTTATGAATATATTTCCCTTTGGCTCTATATTATTCTGTTTGCAAATTTTTATTATTTTTTCTATCTCATCAGCGGGTTTATAGAATACACTGTTTGTTATTTCTATATTGTGCTGTTTGCAAATTTCTATTATTTTTTCTATTTCATCAGCTGATTTATAGTATGTTCTACTTGTAGGTTCTATATTATTTTGTTTACAGATTCCTATTATTCTTTCTATTTCATCTGCTGTTTTTTGAAATATACTTCCTGTTATTTCTATATTATTTTGTTTACAAACTTCAATTATTTTTCCGATTTCTTCAATTGTTTTTATCGAGTAACTGGCTGATAGAGTTGCCAATTTATTCATATTGAAGGATTCTATTGTCCTTATTCTTTCTACAGGTACACTTAATATTGATGTTATTCTATTAATATATTCAATGCCATAGTTTTCTTTTATGTAGTTATATGTTTCTATCAATTGCTGATTTTCTGTAGATAGAATGTGTAGACATGTTTCAATATTATAAAAAGTTAATTTTGTTTTTTTTATAAATTCAACATTTTTCTTTATTTCTGTTACATTTAGATATAGTATACTTGGACATTTTTCTATATTATTAGGTGCTATATTAAGTTCATTTATTAGATAGTTTAATGTTTTATCTATTTCTTGATATTCTCCATAATCAAGTATATTGTTATTTTTTGTTACTAGTTTTTCTGCGGAAATTCCATATTTATTACATAATAATTCTAATGTATATTGTCCTATCATATTAATTCCTCCAATAGTCCTAGGTCACTTTCGATGATGTTCACATAATCTGGACCTATTTTTTTAATTAAGCTATCTATTTTATTTTTAAATGTTTTATTATCATTTATAAAAAGTGGTGTTATTCTTTCAAATATATCTTCTGTATCTTCAAAGTTTAATTTAATCATGTAGTATATGTTTTTTTGTATTTCTTCTTTATCGTGAAGTATTTCTTCCGTAAGGCTCTCATCGTTTTCTTCTATTGCCATCTCGGTCATCATAATAGTGTCCTCGAGCTTGCCCTTGAGAGCCTCGTATTTTTCTATTTTATCCTTCATCTGTTTTATCTTCTGAAGAGTTTTTGTGGAATTGTCCTGATCCGACCAAAATTCCGGCTCAAAAGTCTTTTTTTCGAGCTCTGCAACCTCATTTTTTAACTCATCTATCCTTAAAGCGTTACCAAGTTCCTTCACATCGTTGCGGAAATTCTGCAGTTCATATTTTGCGTTTTCAAGTGCGATAATCAAGAAAAAGTCCTCCGAAAATGTTTGTATCTTACTTCACGATATAGTATATCATAT
>JAGKUT010000056.1 GCA_021152765.1 Actinomycetes bacterium | reverse complement strand
TTAGGCTTTTCAACATAATCATCCAAAAGGGATTCGTATCCTTCATCACCGAATACTCCGTCATCAAAGAAATCATCACTGAAATCCTCATACTCCTCTTCAGGCGGTTCTTCAACTTTAGGTTTTTTAGGAGTCTTAGACTTGGATTCAGACTTAGTTTTGGCTTTTGATTTGGATTTAGGTTTGGCCTTAGCCTTAGGCTTTTCAACATAATCATCCAAATTGTCAAAAACGTCTGCATCCTTAGAGCTTTTAAATGTATGTTTTGGTTTTTTAGTGCCCTCTTCATCTCTAATAGGAGAAATGTAATCTCCACCACCGAAATCATCATCAAAGCTCACATCTTCAAATTCATCATCCAAATCAGCTTCGCCCTTATCCCTATTGAACATGTTTATTTTATCAAACAATGATGTTGATTTCCTTTTGCCATTATCTGAAGGAGAATCCTCTGCACCATAATTTGAACCATCATAGTCGGAATCATCATAAGCATAGCGATTATACTTATCATCAAAGTATGTGAATATTGCTTTTAATGATGCGATTATAGGTGTTGAAATAAACATACCTATTATACCCCAGAAATGTCCAAACACTAGTAATCCTGTCATAATTGTTACTGGATGTAGTTTTGTTGTTTTACTCATTACTAATGGTTGTATAAAGTTTCCTTCTAAGAATTGTACTATTACTATTATTAATAGTGTAAATATTCCTACTGCTCCACCTTGTGAGAATCCAACTATTACTGCTGGTATTCCTCCAATATATGGTCCTGCGTATGGTATTACGTTTGTCAATGCGCAGAATAGTGCGAATAGGAATGGAGCTTTTAGTCCTACTATTGTAAATCCTATTGAACTTACTATAAAGATTAGTAGTGAGTCTAGTGCTGCTCCTAGTACGAATCTTCTAAGTGATCCATTTACTTCATAAAATATTTCATTTGTATTTCTTTGAATTCTTTTTGGTAATAATGTTATTACTGTTTCATTTACATTGTCAAAACTCATTAATAGGTAGAATCCTATTACTAATCCTACTACAATTGATCCCATTCCTGAAAATATGTTTTTTACGAATGTTACTAATAGTGATGGGATATCTGATGTAATATTTGTTCCTATTTCTATGATTTTATCTAGTATTTCTTTTTTTAATGCTTCTATATCTAATCCATCTATAACGCTTAATCTTCCTAGTGTTTCATCTAATACTACTTGTGCTTTATCTATTATGTTAGGTATTACTTTTATAAATTCATTGATTTGTTCTGATAGAAGTGGTATTAATCCGCCCATTACTAGAGCTATTGCTCCTATAAGTATTACATAAGTTATAGCTGTTCCTATACTTCTTCTTATTCCTTTTTTTTGTAACCATTTTACTAGTGGGTCAAATAACCACGCTATTATAAATCCAATAACTAATGGTGACATAACTTTCAATAGTATTAAAATAAATTCTAATATTTTTATTTCTTTTGCTAATCTTATGATTGCATATATTCCTATTATTATTAGGAATATATATAGTATTTTCACAGTATTTCTTGATAGTATTACTAATTCGTTTAATTTCTTTTTGTCTACTTCTTTTGTTTCATCTTTTTTTCTTCCAAACATATTTCTCACCTAATAAAATTATAACAAATTATCCAATTATTTACAATTATAAGTTGGTATATTATAAAAGAAACCTAACGGTTTCTCTGGTTCATTATATAACTTTCATATCCTCCATTTATATTTGTTACTTTGTATCCTAATTTTGTTAATATTTTGCACACACTATAGCTACTCATTCCTTTTTGACAGTATATGTAGTATCTTTTTTCTTTTTCTAAATATTTATTTGGTTGTGTTATTATTTTTTCTTGTGGAATGTTTATTGAATTTGGTATATGATTTTGATTATATTTTTCCGTACTCCTAATGTCTATTATATTTATTCCTTTTAAGTTTAACAACTCATTTATGTTTATATTTGATATCATAAAAAACTCACCCATAATATTATATGCTTTATACATATAATTTTTAGTGAGTGAGTCTAATTATTCATCATCTGCAAAGAAATCATCGAAGAATTGGTCATCTGTAATTTTATTCTTTGTATCTTTTTCATCTTCTTTATGTACTGATTTCAGATCAAAGTCATCTTTTATATCTTCATAGATATCTAAGTCTTCTTCTAAGTCTTCTTCTAAGTCTAATTCTTCTTTTGTTTCTTTTTCTTGAACATTCTTTTGTTCTTTTTCTTTTTGTTTTAATTGTTCTTGTTTTTCTCTTTCTTCTTCTGCTTCTAATTCAGCAATTTTGGCATCTATTCTTTTTACTAAATCATCTACGTTGAATGAATTATTTGGTTCTGGTTTTCTGTTAAACATTGGTGGAACAAATCCCGAATTTCCTCCTGGTGGCATAAATGGCATTCCACCTGTTCCATTCATCATTTCATTTATTTTTTCTTCTTTTTTCTTTTGAACATATCCTTTTATATCAAATAATTCTATATGATGTTTTTCTCTAGATGGATATGTAGCTTTTGGATATTTTACTCCCCAAAGATTTTCTTTTTCCATTTGCCAATTTGGTTTCATTTTTGTTTTAAATGGCATCATTCTTAGTCTTAGTACTATCATTGTCCATTGTGGTAGTCTTTGTAGATCACTTACTGTTACTAATGGCATTGATGATGTCTTTTCTTTTTCTTTTGATTTAACTTCTCCACACATTTTACTTATTTCTTCTAGTGCGGCTAATTCACTACTTATTAAGTATATAATATTTCCACAGTTTCCTTTGATTGTGTCCCCTTCTTCTTTTCCATATACTTTTGATAATTGTGCATAGTTTTGAATAATAAAGTTAAATCTTATATTTCTACTACGTGCTGCTGTTACCATTGTTGTTACATCTTTTAATGGTGGCATATTGGCAAACTCATCAAGTATAAAGTTTGTTCTAAATGGAAGTTTTCCACCTGATTCTTGCGCTACATCGATTAATGTTTCGTAGCATTGTTTTATAAATATTGTTACAAGTGAATGATATGTTTTCTTTTCGTCTTGTATTACTAGGAATACTGCTGTTTTCTTTCTTCCTATTTCTTTCATATCAAAATCACTTTTTGAAAGCATTTCACTTAAGTTTTCACGTGATGTGAATAGTTTTATTTTTTGTTTAAATACTGATAAGATACTTCCTTTTGTATCACTTGGTGCCATTAACGTACTTGATGCATTAACGTATGCTGGGGAAGCTGGATCTTTTGTATTAAAGTATTCTTTTACATATGTACTTCCTGCAAATTTTTCTTCTCCTACAGTTGTCATTAAATTTATTGAGTTAAGATTTATTTCTTCTTCTTTAGCATCTTCGAATAGCGCTAGTGCTAATCCACAGAAGTAATCTGCACTTGTTTTTTCCCAGAATGGATCTGCATTTTGTGATTTTTCATCATATAAGATATTCATTGCTAGGTCGTCTAATAATTCGTTTGCTTTATCTTGATTTCCACCTTTATATAATGAATAAGGTAGTCCTAATGGATTCCACGAGTTTCCTTTTTGTGGATCACGGAAGTTTAATACAACAATGTTATAACCCTTTTCTCTTAATTCAACTGCGTTATTTTCATATATTTCTCCTTTAGGGTCTGTTATAATCATTGATTCACCTTTTTTTGCAAGGGACTTAACCATTGGTTGAACCATCATTTCAGTTTTTCCTGATCCTGTTGAACCTATTATTAAGTTGTGGTATTCACCATTGTCTACCCACATTTCTTTTCCATTATTTATTAGTGGAATACCAGCATATTGAGCTGTGTCATCTGCTGGGTGAATCATTTTTAATACTTTTTTCATTTCTTTTTGTGTTAACCATCTTGAATAATTTTTTTCTTTTTTTGGTCCTGTTGAGAATCCTATTCCTTTTTCTCTTTCATAGAAATGTGATGATACACTTGTTATTATTACTACTAGTATTACTATATAAAGGACTAATGTCGCTATTACATATTTTGATTCAAATGCTGGTAATGGATTTAATCCGTGTAATGTTCCATTTTGGGCAAATGATGAAAGATTTAATATAATTAAGCAAACTAGATATAATAAAAACAAACTAAAGACTAAAAAAATCGCGATGTCTTTTGGTTCTGCTCTAAATTTTAGTTTCATTTTTAACCCTCCATTAAAATTTATAATAAGATTTATAATCTACTTATATTATACACGTATTATTAATATAAGTAAATTGGTTAATTTGAAACTTTTTAAAAATTAATTCTTTTTAATCATTGTTTGTTTATAAAGTTTTGAACATAGTTATTTAATTATTATGTTGATATTTTTTTACTTGTTCTGCTGGTATCTTTAATATTCTAGATATTACGTCTATAGGAAAATTTTCTTTTAACATTTCTAGTATTGTTTTTTCTTTTTGCTTTTGTTCTCCTATCTCAAGACCTCGTTTTTCTCCTATTTCAAGACCTCTTTTTTCTCCTTCATGTCTTTCACTATTTAATCTAAATTGGTAATCCTGCTCATCTGTTATATATTGTCTATATTCTGGAATTGTATTTACTTTTTTTAGTTCTTCCATAAATTTCACTATCCTTTCATCATTATTAGTTATTTTGATTAATTCTTCAAGTTCTTCTAATCCTAGATTCATCATTATGAAGTATTTATATTTTCTGATATTATCTAAGTTTTTTATATTAACATCTTGTTTATTTCTATTATACCAGAACTTCATTATATATTCCATATAAACTTCATAAATAATGAAATTTTTTACAAAAGGTTTATTATCACTCCTATCTGTATTTAGTATTTTATATTTTTTTATTGGAACTTTACTTTTTACTCCATATGTATAATTTATTTGTATTATTTGTTTTTCTTCTGTGTATTCGTTATTTACTAATGTATGATTGGAATAACTATCACATATAAAAGATGTATTTCTAGGTTTAATGTATTTTCTATCATATCCATTAACCTCAATTCCAATAATTGCTTCGCTACTATCTAAATTTAAATCTAAATATTTTCTTCTAATATACATGTTTACATTTTTTTCTATATTAGAATATGTGATATTTTTAAAAACTAAATCTGTAGACTCTCTTATCAATAATGTAAGCAAATCTTGATTTAGTGGATTCAGGAATAAGCATTTAAAACACTTATCATTTTTGCAAGTATAAAATTTCATTGTTGCCTCCTTTTTCTATATTAAGACGTCTTAAAAAGAAGATATCACATAGTAAAAAATGGCGCAAATGAAGGTTTTTAAAAATCTGTAAGCAAAATTAAAACAGATTATAAAAATTTGCCTAGGCCAAAATTTATTATCTGTTTAAAAAAAATTACAAATTAATTAAATTAGTATTTTCGCAAAAAAAACAGAGAAATTTTTTTCTCTGTTATATTTTATTTACTCTTTTATGTTTGATAGCTATGAATAGAGTTACTAGAATTATTATTCCTGCAGCACTGCCTAGTCCGATAAGTATTTCTTTATATTTTATTTTATTTTTTTCTTTTTTCCATTGTTTCGATTCTTTATTATCTGTTATAAATTTGATTTCTATATTTTCCAAATTTTTTAAATCTATATGCCATATATATTCGCCATTTTTTACTTCATTGGCATTATTTTCTATCACATTATGATTTGTTGTAATTGATATATCTAATGAATTAAGTTTGACATATTCATAAAATGAACATTTAAATGCTCCATTAGCAGTTAAATAGAATTTATTATCTTCCTCAAAAAAGTCAAAGTATTCAACACATGATTTTATTAAATTTGATGT
>JAGKUT010000055.1 GCA_021152765.1 Actinomycetes bacterium | reverse complement strand
GTTTTTATTTTCTTATATTTTTTTATTATGTTCAAAAGTCTTTTTTGCACATATTTATTTCAGTGTAAAGTATTAAAAAAAGATAATTATTCATTATCTTTTGATTTTATTACCTTTAATCTTCGTATTTATAGAATCCTTCACCTGTTGATTTTCCTAATTTTCCTTCTGATATATATTTATTTACAATGTTAAGCATGTTTTTATAGTTATATGGAAGCATCATTTTCTTTAATAACGGATTAATTATTCCAGGAACTTTTTGATATTGTTCTACTATATTTTTAACTGTTTCAAGTCCAACAACATCCATTATTTTGAATGGTCCATGTGGAGCTCCTGTTCCAAGTGTCCAAGCATCATCTATACTTTGTGGATCTGATATTCCATTTGCATATAAGTCTAATGCACTTAATAGGAATGGCACTAACATTGAATTTAATAAGTATCCAGATTTTTCTTTTGTTACTGGAAGTGGAATCATTCTAATTGATTTTCCAAATTCAATTATTTCGTCAAAGTATTTTTTTTCTGTTTTTGCATGTCCCATAACTTCAACTATATTGTTTTTCCATATTGAGTTAGCAAAGTGCATAGATAAAAACTTATTTGGTCTTTTTGTATAATCTGCAAGTTTTGATGGCAATAGTGTTGAAGAATTAGTTACTATTACTGTTTTTTCTGGTAATAAATTTGCTATTTGTGCATATAGATTTCTTTTTATTTCTATATTTTCAGTAATTGATTCAATAACTAAATCTGCATCTTCTAATGCTTCTTTTTGATTTGTTGTTATTGTTATTTTTTCTAATGTGTTTTCTGCTATTTCTAATTGTTTTTCTCTATTAAAATTTTTAGGGTCGCCAAGTCCCCTTGCCCAATTATGTTTTGGTGTCATTTCTGTTAATGTTTCTATATATGTTTTTTTTAGTGTTTCTAACGCTTTTGTTATTTTTTGTTTTTTATCTTCTTTTCTTATAAGTATTGTTGTATCATATCCTGAATATGCTGATTGAAACGCTATTTGTGATCCTAATACTCCTCCACCTATTACTACTATTTTTTTGTATTCCATTTTTGATCCTCCTTTACGTTAGCTGTCTTTATTATATTATAAAATAAACATTATTTTCTATAGTTTTTCTTTTATTATGTTTATTTTTTACATTTTTATACAGTTTTTTTGTGCAAAAAGCAATATGCATCATGTGAATTTATTATTATTTTTAATTTATTTCTAATTATATCTTTATTGTTTAATAATTCATTTATTTTATTTTCATCATAATATATTATTTTATCTATATCAAAATTATCAAAAGCGATTCTAAAAGATTCTCTTTTATTTAATATACATTCCCATGATAATCCTGCTTGAAATGATTCTAGTATTAACATCTCATATAGATATTTATCTTCTTTATTTAGTATTCCCCATTCTTTATCATGATATTCTATATATAAATTATTTTTTTCATTACACCATTTACATCTCATATAATCACCAAATATATTATAACATTTAGTTTATTATAATTGTCTTATTTTTTTTTATTCATATAATATTTTGAAGGAGTGTTTTTGTGAAGAAAGTTTGTGTTTATGCGATTTGTAAGAATGAGGAAAAATTTGTTGATAGATGGATGGATTCTGTTAGTGAAGCAGATTCAGTTTATGTATTGGATACTGGTTCTTTTGATAATACTGTTTCCAAATTAAGAGAACGTGGTGCGATTGTTAAAAGTAAGGTATTTGATCCTTGGAGATTTGATGTTGCTAGAAACGAATCTTTAGAGATGGTTCCTACTGATACTGATATTTGTGTATGTCTAGATTTAGATGAAGTTATTGAGCCTGGATGGAGAAATAAGTTAGAGGATATTTGGAAGGATGGTACTACAAGGCTTAGATATAATTATAATTGGAGTTTTGATTCTTATGGAAATCCAGCTGTTAATTTTTATATTGAGAAAATTCATTCTAGAAATGATTATGTTTGGACTCATCCTGTTCATGAAGTTTTAAATTTTAAAGGCGAAAAAGAATCTTATATTACTACTGATTTAATTACTGTTAATCATTATCCTGATTATAATAAATCTAGAGGTAGTTATTTACCATTACTTGAAATGTCTGTTAAGGAATGTCCTGATGATGACAGAAATATGCATTATCTTGGACGTGAATATATGTATTATGGTAGATGGAATGAATCTATTGATACTTTAATTAAACATTTAAATATGAAAAATGCGACTTGGAAGGATGAGAGATGTGCCTCTATGAGATTTATTGGTAGGTGTTATATTAATCTAGGAAGATATGATGAAGCTAGGATGTGGTTTGATAAAGCTATTAAGGAGGCACCATATTTAAGAGATCCCTATGTTGAAATGGCATTCTTGGAGTATCGTTTAGAGAATTGGAACTTAATTGAAAAATACTGTTTAGATGCATTAAAAATTGAGAAAAGTACAAAAAGTTATATAAATGAACCTTTTAGTTGGAATCATACTATTTATGATTTACTTTCATTAAGTTATTATTATAGGGGTATGTATGATTTAGCTTTAGAGAATATTAATAAAGCTTTAGAAATGTCTCCTGATGATGAAAGGCTTAAAAAAAATAAAATTTTCATTGAAGATAAATTAAAATAATTTTTTGTGTGTATGAATTATTTACTATATTTTTTCTTTAATATATTAATATAGGAGGATGATATAATGAATAATGATTGTATTTATAAAGAGGCTTTAGAGAAAATAAAACATGATCAAAAGTTTAAACCTAGCTGTTGTTGTTGTTTTATTACTGGGCCTACTGGTGGTGTTCTTCCTAATCTTACAATAGGCACTGTTACTACTGGTGTTCCCGGTACTGAAGGAAGCGCAACTATTAGAGGTACTTCACCTAATTTTATATTAGATTTAATAATACCACAAGGTCCTACTGGTGAAACTGGACCTATCGGACCTACTGGTGAAACTGGACCTACTGGACCTACTGGTGAAACTGGACCTACTGGACCTACTGGCGAGACTGGGCCTACTGGACCTACTGGCGAGACTGGGCCTACCGGACCTACTGGTGAAACTGGACCTACTGGACCTACTGGCGAGACTGGACCTACTGGACCTACTGGCGAAACTGGACCTACCGGACCTACTGGTGAAACTGGACCTACCGGACCTACTGGAGCACCTGCCATTGCATAGTTATTCTTATTTATATGAAAAAGATAGAAAATGTATTTTTTCTATCTTTTTTAAATCTTTGTTTTATTCTATATCCAAGATTCTATTCTATTTTTTGATTCTTTGGCTTGTGATCCTACTATTGCAAGTGCGTCATCTAATATAATTGCTCCTTTGCAACTTCTTTTTAAATCATTGACAACATTACCTAGTCCGGATCCTTCATGTGTTGTAATAACTCTTATTGTCTTTCCAGTAAAGTTTAAATCTTTAATTGCTGTTTCTAATTCTGGAGCATATGTTCCCCAGTATATTGGGCTCATAATATAAATCACTTCATAGTTAGAAATATCATTTATTGTTTCTTTTATTGGTGCATTACCTATTCTTTCTTTTGCTTCTTTTATACAAGTTTGATAGTCCTTTGCGTATGGAACTAATGGTTCTACTTTAAATATATCTGCATTAGTTAAATCTCTTACGTATTCAGCAACTATTTCTGTATTTCCTTTATCGATATATCCTACAGAATAGTTTTCATCTGCTCTACTAAAGTAAATAATTAAACTTTTTTTATCTTTCAAATTTATCGTCTCCTTTTTTTATATATTTGTTCTAATGAATTTTTCTATTTTATCAAATGGTATAATTTCGAGGTTATCATATAAATCTGTATGTACTGCATTAGGTATAATTAATAATTCTTTGTTATCAGCATATTTAGAGTCTTTTACCATATTATTATATGCATCTTTACTGAAATAACATGAATGAGCATTTTCTCCATGAATTATTAATACTGCATTTCTTATTTCTTTTGAAAATGTATGTTGTGGTGTATTTATAAATGATAGTGCGGATGTCATATTCCATCCTCCATTAGAATTTAAACTTCTTTCATGGTATGCTCTTCCTTTATAGTATTCACTATAGTCTTTAACAAAGAATGGTGCATCTTCTGGAACTGGAAGTTCTAAGCATCCTCCGCCTAGTTTATAATTATTTGTTTTGTAATCTTCTATTCTTTGTTTATTAAGATTTTCTTTTAATTTATATAGTTCGTCTTCTGTAGTTTCATCAAAATATCCATTATGATTTACTCTACTCATATTATACATAGTTGAACATATGGTAGCTTTTATTCTTGTATCAATACTCGCAGCATTTAAAGCAAGTCCACCCCAACCACAAATACCTATAATTGAAATTTTTTCTGGGTCAACATTTTCAAGTGTTATTAAGTAATCTATTGATGCTTGAAAGTCTTCCGTATTAATATCGGGTGATGCCATATATCTTGGTGTTCCACTTGATTCTCCTGTAAATGATGGGTCAAATGCGATTGTTATAAATCCTTTTTCTGCCATTTTCATTGCGTATAATCCGCTACATTGTTCTTTAACTGCTCCAAATGGTCCGCATACTGATATTGCTGGTAGTTTTCCATTATAGTTTTTAGGCTCATATTGATCTGCTACTAATGTATTTCCAAATCTTGTATGAAATGTTATTTTTTTATGATTTACTTTATCACTTAGTTTAAATGTTTTATCCCATTCTTTTGTTATATTTAATTCATTATTCATTTAATATCTCTCCTCTTATATATTATATCATTACTAAGATATATTTTTGTCTTTTTTATGTTTTAGTTCACTAATTCATATGATTCATTTAATAATGAAATTATTTCATCATCTTTTAATGTATCATTTAAAATGATTGATATCCAATCTTTTTTACTCATATGGTATGCTTCATAAAATCCTTTTTGTTTTAATAATTTTTTTATCTTATTTTCATCTAATTTAATATTTATTATCTCTGTTTCTCCTGTTCCATTGTTTAATTTAGACATATCCAGATTCATTATAATTCCGTACCATTTTTTATTTTTTTCATTTCTATAAACTGCATATCCGGGAAATTTATTCCATAAAAATTCTGGTTCATTATTATACTTATCTTTAATATATTTATTAATTCTATTTGATTGGTCAAATATAAAGTATTTATTTTCAAAGCATTTATTTCTAATATCTATTAAAATGTCTTTATATGATTCTCTAACTTTGTTAATAAATTCTCCTGTCATTTCAGTATTTATATTTGTGTATTCTTCATTTATCTGTAAGTCAATTACTTTGCCACTAATAATACCTTTGTCATCAATGGTGATGATTGCTTTAAAATCATCTTTCAAAAAGTTCTTTTCAAAAATGTATTTATTATTTTCTTTTTTAAATCCGTATAGTTCTATTTGTTTAAAATTAACTATTGTTCTTTTAAAAATATCTTTTTCTATATTCAAACTAATCACCTATTTGTAATTATATCATATATAAGTACAAAAAAACTAAGTATTTCTACTTAGTAATTTCTTAAATGGGGCGATAACAAAGGTTATCTGAAACCCTAAAGTAAAAGTTGATAAACAACTAATTTCTATACACATTATAGCATACTTTTTTTATTAATTCACATTTTTTTAATCATTTCATATAAATTTATTAATTCGTCATCACTCATATCAATTATCGGCTCATACATAAACGCATTAACATGAATATTTTCTGATACCATAATTCTTACTTTTTCAGATATACTTTTTTCTTCATATGTAAGTAAATTATTATTAACACAGTAATCAATTAATTCATATGTCTGATTGCTTGTGAAACCATTAACTACATTCCAATCATTAAATTTATTAAATAATTTCTTTTCAAATAACAATCTTATAGCTATCGATAGAATTAATTTATTATGTAATTCTATTTCAGTAGTTCCTTGTCGTATATTATCTGTAACGTCAAATAGTAAATCTATAAATTTAGAGTCTTTAAGATTAGAACTTGTATTAATATGAGTTTTAAATATATCATTTATTTGTAAAGTTGTTATTGTTTCTGTATTTTTCTTATAATGCAAACAACTTGTAAGAAGTAAATAATCATTATCCTGATTTCCATTAGTCATTTCTATTATATTTCTCGTAAATGGAATAGATGCTATGAAGTATTTAGAATCATTAATTCTATCTTTGAATGATGTAAATACATTTCTAGTGAAATGAAAATCAATTAAATTAATTTCATTCTCTTTTATAACTGATAATTTTTTTACATGTAATCTATTAGCACATGCTCTGTAGAAGTCAAAATTATGTGTCAAAATTACTAAATGGAATGTACTATTATTATTCAACTCCTTCAATAATTCTATTATTGCATATTTGTTTTTATAATCAAACGAATCTGCTATATCATCTAAAACAAATATTGTTTCTATGTTATTTTCTTTTCTATATTGTATTTCAAATATAAGATTAAGTATATTAAATGCTTTTCTTTCACCTTTACTTAAATTATCTTTTAATAAATTTTTATCTACATTTTCATTAACATCATATTTGTCTTTAAACTTATAGTTCAAGGAGCATGCACTATTTTTTAATATAATATCACTTATATTATTAACTTCTAATTCAAATGGCATATTTATAAATTTGTCGTTAAATTCAGTTATGGCATTATTCCATTTTTTGTAATTGTCTAAATCAGTAGTTTTATCAATAATTTCTTTTAATACTTTACTATTTAAATTATAGTTATTTATGTAGTTTTCAATTGCATTTTTAATATCACTTGTACTTAATACATAATGCCAGTATTCTTTTTTTAATGTATTTAAGTCTTTAATCATAGGAATAATCCATTGATTTTTTGATAAAAAAGTATTTAACTCTTGAGATTTAATTTTTCCAGTCAAAACTTCATTTGCCTTTTTAACATTTTTATCTATACTTAATTGATTATCTAAATCTTCAATTAAATCCGTGATTGTTTTTTCATTATAATCATAGAATTTTTCTTTTTGTTTAATACTCTTAAACTTTAATAAATG